>CBDUVK010000176.1:0-6265 GCA_965370645.1 uncultured bacterium | reverse complement strand
AAAATTAATAACAAAATTCCGAAAACAAATGTGGTTAAAGACTCCTGCGATGAGAGCCAGCGTATTCAAGAGTTTGATTACGAGGAACCAATTCAAACCGGGATTCGAAAAAGTCGCTTAATTGAAATTGGTGATAAGATCTTCACCATTCCGCCTGAAGTAAAGGTATTTAAGAAAATTCGTAAACTTTATGATGGCCACAAAGAAAAATTTCTTAAGAATCATATCGCTGATTGGGCGATTGCTGAAGACCTTGCCTATGGTACGCTCCTTAACGAAGGAGTTTCGATCAGGATAATTGGACAGGATACCCAGCGGGGCACTTTTTCTCATCGTCATGCGGTGCTCTTAAATGAGGAAACCGAAGAACCTTATATCCCTTTGCACCAGGTTCGGGCCAAAGATACCCATTTTGATATATATAATTCCAGTCTTTCAGAATACGCCGCACTTGGATTCGAGTATGGCTATTCCTGTACCACCCCTCAGACGTTGAATATTTGGGAAGCCCAGTTTGGGGATTTCGCCAATGGGGCCCAGGTGATGATTGACCAGTTTATTAGTAGTGCCGAGCAAAAATGGAAAAGAATGAATGGGCTGGTAATGTATCTTCCTCACAGTTATGAAGGTCAGGGGCCAGAGCACTCATCCGCCAGGATTGAACGGTTTTTGCAACTCTGCGCGAAAAATAATATGGTACTGGCAAATTGCAGCACGCCGGCCAGCTTTTTCCACCTGATGAGAAGACATATGAAGTTTCCTTTCCGCACACCTTTAATTGTTTTTACTCCTAAAAGCCTGCTGCGCCACCCGAATTGTATCAGTCCAATGACTGACTTTACATCCGTTTCTTTTCAACCGGTGCTCGATGATGCTCTGGTTAAACCAGCTGATGTTAATAAAACACTATTCTGCAGTGGAAAAATATATTATGATTTATTGCAAAAACGGCAAGAAACCAAACGGAACAATGTTGCCATAATTCGTCTGGAACAGTTGTATCCTTTTCCTGAGAAGGGAATTAAAGCAATCCTGAAAAAATATAAAAATGCCAGGAATCAAATTTGGGTACAGGAAGAACCTGCGAATTCCGGTATGTTATCCTTTCTGATTCAGAACTATATTACGCTCTTTCAGGACTATATCTCACGTGAGGCCAGTGCTACTCCGGCAACTGGATTTTACAAACAACATTTTAAGGAACAGGAAAAGATCCTAAACAAAGCATTTGAGTGATGAATTCTAGGGTCCCATAAGAATCAACTTGATGATGAAGGAAACTTTATGAAATATGAGGTAAAAATTCCCGCCGTAGGCGAATCTATAAATGAAGTCACCATTGGCCAATGGTTGAAAAATGATGGTGATTATGTGGAGATGGATGCCATCCTTTGTGAAATAGAATCCGAAAAAGCAACCCTGGAGATCCGTTCTGAGCAGGATGGAGAACTGAAAATACTTATCAAGGAAGGGGAGACTGTCGCGGTTGGCACTAAAATTGGGGAAATTGACAGTGAGGGGGAGAAACCGGCCGGGCAAAAAGAAGAAAGTACACCTGAATCTGTGAAGCAGAAAGTAAGAACCCCGGAAGCATCACCACCCCCTTCTGAGAAACAGGCAAAAGTATCACCGGTCGCTGCTAAAATGCTTTCTGAATCCGGAATTCAAGCTGATGGTGTGACAGGAACCGGAGCCGGTGGCCGAATCACCAAAGCGGATGTTCAAAGGGTAGTAGAAGATCGTCCCCGGCCTGAGGAAAAAACAGAAACCGGTAAGGAGAAAATATCTGAAACTTTAACTACTCCGACTATAGAGAAACCTTCTCCGGTTGTTCAGCAATTAATGCAACAAGAACCCGGGGCGGGACGAACTGAGAATCGCGTTAAAATGTCCACATTGAGAAAAACCATTGCCCGCAGACTGGTAGCTGCTAAAAACGAAACCGCAATGCTCACCACCTTTAATGAGTTGGATATGAGCCATATTCTAGAACTCAGAAATAAATATAAAGAGCTGTTCTTAAAAAAATACGAACTGAAACTGGGTTTCATGTCATTCTTTGTTAAGGTTGTCTGCATCGCACTTAAGGAATTCCCCGAGGTCAATGCCAGATTGGAAGAAGACGAAATTATTTATCATGATTACTGCGATATTTCAATTGCAGTGTCCACACCCAAAGGATTGGTAGTACCGGTCATATTTAATGCGGATCGCTTGAACCTCCCCCAAATAGAAGCGAAGGTGGATTATCTGGCTACCCGGGCGCGTGATAATAAGTTGACTATCGAAGAGATGACTGGTGGGACGTTTTCTCTCACCAATGGCGGCGTTTTTGGATCTTTACTTTCCACGCCAATCATCAATGCACCTCAAACCGCGATTCTCGGTATGCATAAAATTGAAGAAAGGCCCATTGCGATGAATGGTGAGGTGGTGATCCGCCCCATGATGTACATCGCTCTTTCCTATGATCATCGAATTATCGATGGAAAAGAATCTGTTAATTTTCTGGTGCGGGTGAAGGAATTGCTTGAAGATCCCAGCCGGATTTTGCTGGATGTCTGATATACATTTTAAGTAACTGACTAAACGAAAATCATTAAAAATCTAATAATTTATCATTGAATTAGATCATTGTGGAATATTTTTATTGACCTTTCCATAGGTCAGTTGTAAACAAGGAGGAATGGTTCTCATGCGATATTTGTTTCTAATTCTGATTTTAATAATCACAGGACTTTCATGTACTCAAAATGCACAGAATGAAAAAGCACTGGCCATGGGTGGTGCCTATACTGCGTTATCAGACAAGTACGAGCACCTGATGGACTCTGTGAATAGCGATTCTGCCTATCAATCACTGATTGAAATCAAGAAAATGGATTTGCAAATGTTATTGGGTCAGTATCAGGATGAGGAAGTGTATCCGTCACTGGAAATCATCCGCTCCCAGATTCTGATTGATCTGAAGGAGTACGATCAGGCTACTGCCAAATTGGATGTGATCATAAAAAGTAATTCGAATTTTTCTGATTATGCCCGTTTTCAGAAAGTAAGGATCCTGCAGAAATCAGACCGGTTCTCTGATGCGCTAGCGCTTTATCAATCTATCGAGGGAGAATTAGAAATCAGCGATCAGTATCTCGATGTTTTGATTGACTTTTCATTTGAAGCAACGGAATTGGCAGATCAGGAAAAGTATTCCCGCGAGCTACTGGAGATGGATCGATGGCCGCAGAATGATTTGAAATATAAGGGTTATATTTATCGAAATCTGGCTCTGATTGAATTTCAAAAGGGTAATACCGATCAGGCAAAATCTATTATAAATGAGGGGATTTCTGTACTAAATGAAAGTGGTCACACTAAATCTTTAGAGTCCACACTTAAGTTAATAAACATGATTGGCATGAAAGCACCGGAAATATTTGCCGAAACCTGGCTAAATTCCAATCCTCTCAAACTTAAAAAACTGCGCGGAAAAGTGGTTGTGATAGACTTCTGGGCTACCTGGTGCAGCCCCTGCCGGGCGGTAATTCCTTCACTGGTGGAAACCTATGAAAAATATAAAAATGATGGTCTGGTGGTATTAGGCTATACCCGCTTATATGGCAGTTATCGTGATGATATACAGCGCCTGGGACCGGTTGAACCCAAGGATGAGATTCGTCTGAACGGTGAATTTATAAAGCGCTTCAACATGACTTATCCGGTAGCAATTGCCCATGATAAAAAAGGATTTGAGGATTATTCTATCCGTGGTATTCCCACACTTATTTTTATTGATAAAAAAGGCAAGATTGCTGATTTTAAAATTGGTTCCAGAAATGAGCAATATGTGTTGGATCGAATTCAGCAGCTTCTGGATATAAGAAAAGCCAGTTAAACCATTGGCAAGGCAACATCAATATCGTTTTTATTCATATTGTTGTCCTGATACAGAATATCCACTTCAATCTCTTCGGATTAATATTCAAGTTGTTTACCTATTTGTGCTTACCTCGTTCCCAACCGTCACTGATCAGCCATTGCCGGGCGGACTCTTCGGCAGCTTCTTCAAGAGTTGTAGCCATACTATCATTCCAGCGATTCAGGTATCCGAACAGAGAAATGACACCTAAAATTTCTACAATTTCACCTTCATCCCAGTGGGTTTGCATTCGGGTTTGAATTTCCTCGTTTACACCATTGGGGATCGTTGAAGCCGCAAGTGTAAAATCCAATGCTGCCCGTTCAGCCTCTGAAAAGGCAGGGTGGGTACGATAATCCCATATATTTTTTAGCTTATTTTCCTCAGTGCCATAACGTTCTGCTGCCCTGATAGTATGAGCCTGGCAGTAACGACAACCGGCAGCTCTACTGGCAACATATCCGATTAACCGCTTCAGAGAACTTGTAACCCGGCCTTTATTCTCCATGACGGCCATATTTAACGATATGAAAGCTTTGGCAATAGCAGGCCTTATTTGCATGGTCAGCACGCTATTGGGACAAAATCCCAATGTCTCATTAAAAAATTTTGCCAGATCATGCACTTCATCATTGCTGTCCGGTGGTAACGGTTTTACCAGCGGCATGAGATACCTCCATTTCTATCTTAACCAAGATTAAAATTCGCAAATGATGTATAAATTATGATTCTATCAGTGATACCGGTTGCCGGTCACCGGATACCAGTCGTATTTGGAATTGTTATGCCATCATTTCAGTAATACAGTGATCCGGAATCTGGTATCTGGAATCCGGCATCTAAGATTCAAAACTCCAAAATCCAAATTCCCTGTCTGCCGCCAGGCAGGCAAAATCCAAAATGCTATTTTTAGATTATATGTTTTTGTAATTATGATTTTTTCATACTAATAAAGGGATAACCTTTACCATCTTCACAATATTTTTTCAGACTTCCCAAATAATAACCCCAATGATAATTGCAGCTGGCATAAAAATCTGTGGCTTCACGCCAGTTGCCATGACAAAAACGTAGAATGGTGTCCTGCTCACTTTTTTCCAAATCGAAGCTGAAGGTGGTGTCTATCCATTCCGGATCACCTTCCTGACATCTCCAGATCACTTGCTCGTTTTCCTTCAGTCCTGTAATAATCATTTTATTGTGGTATTTTTCATCAAAATTAAATTCAGCGATAGAATTTATTTTTGGTTCAGCGACCACCTCATCTGTCCACCAGGCAGCGAGGCCCTGCTGTTCACTGATCGCCCGGTACACTTTTTCTAGCGGGGCATGTATCACCAAATAATGACGAATTTCCGCCATTTTGATTCCTCCAGTTTTTGTTGATTTTACTTAATTATTTGAAAAAGCGGGGAAACCATTTACCGGTTTTCTGCTGGTACTGGCGATATGATTCCCCGTATCTCTCAAGTAAAAGTTTCTCTTCGTAACCCGCAATATAGTTGTAGAAAATAAAAATTCCAAAGATCAACATGAAGGAAATCATTGAAAAAGTTAAATTTGCTAATCCCAGATAAGTCAAAAGGCTGGCCAGATAGAGTGGATGTCTCACAAATTGGAAGGCACCATTGGAAACCACTCCAGTGGGTTTGTGATCATGACTTACAACAACATGACCTGATTTGAAGAGATAGAGAGAGATTCCCAGTAAAACAAAAAAGATGGTTAATCGGCTAAACAGAGGAATCATAGTCGTCAGGGTGGTTGAATACTGTAGAATAAAAGAATCGGCGATCCATATAATGAAAAATAGTCCCAAGAAGATGAGCTGACCGGTATCTCCAAATGGATGCTCCCCATTTTTCTCTTTCATATTTCGGTCTCCAGTTCAATTTGTTTTGAGCGCCGCCAGAACGGTTGGGTAAAATGACCCTTTTTCATGGCCTGGTGGATGAAATATACACCTGCAAGAAGACAGATGATAACTGCAATTATGGAAGTCTCGACGCCGAACGTACCGCCGGTGATAATATCGGGTCCGGTTAATTCAGATTGTAACAGACCTTTTGCTTCCTGACCTGAAACGACGACTCCAAAAATGCCGCCCAGTGTAAAATTCCAGGCAAAATGAAGTCCGATGACCATCCAGAGCCGGTTGGTATAGAGGTATACAGCAGAAATAAGAATACCTGCTTCCAGGGCGATGGCGAGACCGCTATAGAAAGAGGCATTTGGATTTCCGGAATGGGCAAAGCCGAATATTAGTGCTGAAGTGATAATAGCCAGCCAGGATCCCAGACTTTCATTTATGATACGGAAGATAACACCCCGGAACATGAACTCTTCAAAAAATCC
>CBDUVK010000175.1:0-6272 GCA_965370645.1 uncultured bacterium | reverse complement strand
AGAAATAATTTTGCACTTTACATTTTGATATTTGCATTTATCATTTACGGTTAAGCGACCAGATGCAACGGCGTAGAACAACGGCTAAACGGTTCGCTTCACTCACCCAAATTGCTTTGCAACATCGGTTAGCCTAACCGAAATGATTTATTGCCTTTAAAAGGAAAATTTGTCGTTATTGAGTCATCACTGCTTCTTGGGAATAAATACATTCATGGAGTGAATAATCTCTTTCCGTTTTATAAATTTCCAGACAGCTAGAATTGCCTCTACAATCAACCATATAGCCAGAACAATCAAGAATAAACCCAAAATAAATAGAGGCCATTCAAATTTTTGAAAGAATTGGAAAACATTTGAAATCATGGCATTCAGGGTAGAGATGAGCATAAAAATCATCGGGACACCTGTATAGTACCAGGGCTTCCCCCTTTGCAGGAGATAAATTGTAACTACCAGTAATGCCAGGCCGGCCAGCAGTTGATTGGTGGTTCCAAAAAGCTGCCACAAGGCCAGACCGGCTGGTCGACCATCAATTTTATAAAATGCGAAAAATCCAATTGCAGCGACTGCCATGGAACTGGATAAAAATCTATTCTGAAATATTTTTATGCCAAAGGTTTCTGAAATTTCCTCAATATTATAGCGCAAAAGCCGGGTGGCACTGTCTAAAGATGTCAATGCATAACTGACCACAATCAGGCTGATAAAAGATGAACCGGTGTAGCGGTCAATCCCCAGGGACAATAAGAAGGTACTACAACCCTGGATAAACACACTAACCTGGGCTCCCAGTCCCTGAACACTGGCCCAGCTGGCATACTGCTGATGCCAGCTCTCGCTATTGATAATCCCGGCTGTAGTTGCCAGCACAGCGATTAATCCCAGCATCGATTCTCCAACCATTCCTCCATATCCAATAAAACGGGCATCGGTTTCCTTATCCAGTTGTTTGGCAGTGGTTCCACTGGCAACCAGGCTGTGGAAACCACTTGCCGCACCACAGGCAATAATGATAAAAACGAATGGAAACAGCCCGGGTGCGCCCTCTGGTTCGAGCCTTATGGCCGGTGCCACAAATGCCGGTTGCAGGATAAAAAATCCGATGTACAATCCTCCCAATCCTAAGTATAGTAGTAAACTATTTAAAAAATCGCGCGGCTGCAGAAGACTCCATACCGGTAGGACTGAGGCCAGAAAAGCATAGACTAATAAGATCATACTCCACCCGGCAACTGCTGGTGCAGCTTCCGGATTATTCAGACCGGTAGCGGATAGTATGGTGTCATTCTTTGCAATAATTACCAGTAATAAGAGCAATATAAAACCGACCGGGGTGAGATAATTCCAATTCATCTGTTTTTTATATCCCAGCCAACCAATGGTGGCTGCGATAATCATGAGTCCGAATGATGGAATAACAGCTTGTGGAAAGTGGGTTCCGGTCTGCTCCGGGGTGGGGGCAGGTGTAAATAAAAATGCAATTACATAAACAAATACTCCCATTGCCAGGGCCACCAGGAAGAAAATTACAAAATGAAACAGGGTCTTTGCTCTTTTCCCAATAATACCTTCGGTCACTTTACCTATACTCATTCCCTTTGCCCGTAAACTGACCACCATGGATCCGAAATCATGAACACAACCTACCAGTATTGCACCCAATACAACCCACATTAGTGCCGGAAACCAGCCCCAGATAACAGCCACTGCCGGACCTAACATGGGCGCCAATCCTGCAATAGAGGCATAATGATGTCCAAATAAGACCCATTTTCTGGTGGGAACATAATCAATCCCATCATTCAGATCATGAGCCGGGGTGACTGCCTTTTTACTCAGCATGAAGACTTTGTCCGCTAAGAATCTACCGTAAAACCGATACCCCAGAAAATAGGCCAGAAGGGCAATGGCAGTAGGTATGGCAGCATTCATCCCATTCACCTTTAAAATTTTAGTTACCCATAATCCAGGATTCGAATAAGAGAAGATCCGACATATTTAATGAAAAAACAGCCTGATCTTCCAGCCCGGTAAAAGGTTTAAAGTCAATTCAATATATGCGATGAATATAGAATTTTAATTATAAAATTCAAGAAATTTCTTATATGAACACTATGGCAATATTTTTTGAAAACTATTATTTATCATTACTTTTAAAATTTGGCTATTCCTAACTTCCGTTTATCCTGTTGCGTGAGTGAAAATCATTCAATATCTTTAAAAATTTACCGGTGTTACATTCAAAATGATGCAGGAGGAAATTATGAAATGGACAGTTCTCGGGGTTCTTCTTTTAATATGGGGACTTACAACTGGCTATCAATCCGGGCTAGCGCAGAACAACAGTGAGGAAAAAGCTGCAGATTCAAGCAAAACAGAGGAAAATGAAGAGGAAGAATCGAAGGAGAAGAAACCCAAAGAACCGAAATTCGAAGATCTGATCGATGGATATATAAAAACTGAGGGTCTATTTACCATCTACAGTGATGAAAAGGAAGGCAAGGTTTATCTGGAGATACGTCAGGATCAGTTCGGCACCCTGTATTTGTGCAATCTCACGCGACAATCGGGCGATGCCTCAATTTTCGACAGTGGCGCGATGATGAATGAGTTTATTTTTTTTATTGAAAGGAGAGGCAAGAATATTCAATTCATCCAAAAAAATGTAGCATTCAGGGCAAGCAAACAGGTCGCTCTGCAGAAAGCACTGGAAAAAAATATTCCCAATTCTATCTGGGGCAATGCCAAAATTGCCAGCCAGCCTCATCCTGAAATTGGTAGTATCCTGATCAATGCTTCAAAAATTTTTATCAAGGATTATGGAAATGTAACGCACCGTACGAGTATCGCGAAAATTCCCTATACCTTTGACAAAAATAACAGCTACTTTTCCCTATTGAAAAGTTTTCCTCTGAATACAGAAATCGAGGTTACCCTTCATTTTAAGTCATCCAAACCTCAACCACTTTTTAACTTAGCTGATTCCCGCAGCATCTTTCACCGTTACTATTATAGCCTGTCCGCCCTGCCCCAGAGCAATTATAAACCCAGGGAAGCTGATGATCGATTGGGTCATTTCCTAACCCTGTACCAGGATTATAGCAGCCAGCTGGAAGATACACCCTACCGGTACTACATCACCCGCTGGAATCTTGAAAAGTCGGAGCCCAAATACAAAATTTCCAAACCCATCAAACCCATCGTGTATTGGATTGAAAACACAGTACCAGTGGAATATCGCGCTGCAGTTAGAGAGGGTATCCTATTATGGAATAAAGCCTTCGAAAAGATAGGTTTTCAGGATGCTATGGAAGTACGTCAGATGCCGGATGATGCGGATTGGGACCCCGCTGATGCCCGATATAATACAGTACGCTGGATAATTCAACCCGGTGGAGGATATGCGGTGGGTCCCTCCCGCGCCAACCCGCTCACTGGTGAAATATATGATGCAGACATCCGGGTGAGCGCAGATTATGTCCGGTTTTACTACAGAGAGTTTGGTGAATTTGTTACTCCCTTATCCTGGACCGATGTCAGAACAGACCGGTTGTGGCCAGAGACGGGCTTGCAACCGGATATCCAAGTAGAACCCAATCACCTTTTATGCAATTACGCTGAGGGTAAAACTCATCAGATGGCATTTGGCTGGAACCTTTTACTTACCAGGGGGCTCATGAGGGAGAACTCAGATGATCTGAAAAATTTCATTCACGATGCCCTGGTTGATCTTATTGTACACGAAGTCGGTCATACCCTGGGGCTACGTCATAACTTTAAGGCCAGCGCTAATATTGATATCAAAATGCTCAGCGATAAAAAATATACCCGGGAAATTGGAATCTCTGCTTCGGTCATGGATTACAATCCCGTAAACCTGGCGCCACAGGGCAAATCCCAGGCAAATTATCTGCAAACCACCCTGGGTCCCTATGATTATTGGGTCATTGAATATGCTTATAAACCTCTGGAACCGGGCTCTAAAAAAAGTGAAAAAGAGATGCTGGATAAAATTGCCCGCAAGGTAG
Organism: uncultured bacterium; assembly: GCA_965370645.1. Classification (GTDB taxonomy): domain Bacteria; phylum Calditrichota; class Calditrichia; order RBG-13-44-9; family RBG-13-44-9; genus RQOF01. The sequence continues at coordinate 2,241 of CBDUVK010000175.1, read as the reverse complement.
CCGATCCTATCCTGCAATACGGAACAGATGAAGATGCATACGGTTTATCTACCCGGGGAGCAGATCCTTATTGCAACCTTTACGATCTGGGAAGCGATCCTTTACTCTATTATCAGCAGCGCATATCCATGGCCCAGGAATTATGGCAAGAAATTCCAAAAAAGTTTGAGAAGGATGGAGAGCAGTATCAAAAATTTCGCCGGGTATTTGGGCAGGGACTCACAGAATATGCTATCGCAGCGGCAAACCTTCCCAAATTTATCGGAGGAATCCATGCATATCGGGATCATATTGGTGATCCCAACGGCCGCCCTCCTTTTGTGGTGGTCAGCGCGGAAAAACAACGTCAGGTTCTGAAGTCTATCACCCAGCTTTACTTTGCACCGGATGCCTTTCAATTTTCGGCAGATCTTCTCAACAAACTGGCACCGGATCGCCTGGGAGATTTCCAGGGCACTACCTGGAAACGTTTACGTGCAGATTATCCCATCCACGGGATTGTCCAACTTCTCCAGGCTTCTGCTCTATTTAGACTGTATGATCCGTTAATTTTACAGCGGTTGCAGGACAATGAGATACGATTTCCTCGGGGCGAGACACCGTTTACCATGGCAGAAATGTTCGAAGGTTTGCGAAGCTCGATCTGGCAAGAAGTTTGGGAAGCTACTAATATCAACAGCTTTCGTCGCGAGCTTCAGCGGATGCACCTTTTCATATTAAGCCGAATACTTATAAATGAACCCAGTATTGTTCCCCATGATGCGATAACATTAGCACGGTATGATCTTGAGACCCTGCAAGCACAAATAGAACAGCGATTGTCACAGGATACCGGTGATATTTACAGCATTGCACATCTACGAGAGGTTCAGGCGAAAATTAATGCGGTTCTGAACGCCCAGATTCAAAAATCCTTCTGATCTCCAACTAATCATATTTATGAGATCCCTGCAGGTATAAAAATTTGCAGGGATTTTTTTTGTTTCACATTGAAAAAATAAGGAATAAGCTTTTATCTTTCAGTAAATAAAAAATCATAATATTAATCAGCCTGGGGAGAGAAATTTTGAAAAAATGGCGCTGCGAAATCTGCGGTTATATCCATGAAGGGGATGTCCCTCCGGATATTTGTCCGGTTTGTGGTGCAGATACCGATGAGTTTAAAGTTATAGAAGATATTCTGAAATCTTCGGGCAAAGCAGGAATAAGCCGGATCGTAATCATCGGAAACGGAGCCGCGGGAGTCGAGGCCGCCCGCACGATTCGTGCCCAGGACAACGCCGTTGAAATCATCATCCTTAGTGAAGAATCCTATCCCTTCTATTCACGTATCCACCTTTCTACATTTATCGCTGATGAAAGTCAGATCGGAGATATCACAATTTTTCCTGAAAATTGGTACGTTGAACAGAACATTACAGTGAAGCTTGAGACGAAGATCACCGATCTCAACGTCCGAAAAAAACAGATCGTTGATGAAAAAGGTGAGAAATACAGTTATGACAAACTGATTCTGGCCTGTGGTGCTGTACCATTCCTGCCCCCTATTCAGGGTAGGGATAAAAAAGGTCTCTTTACGCTCAGAAATATTAAGGATGCCCTCAAAATAAGAAATGCAGCTAAATTATCTGAGGTCGCTGTGGTAATGGGGGGTGGCCTATTGGGCATAGAAGCCGCGTCCAGTCTGAACAAGCTTGGTATAAATACTACCATTATTGAGATAGCCGATCACCTTATGCCTCTGCAACTGGATGCCACGGCAGCATCTGTTTTACAGAAAATCCTAGAGCAACGCGGTTTAACTGTTAAATGCGGAAACAAAGTCGAAAAAATAATAGGCAACAGTGGAGTATCCGGAATTCTGCTGGATAACGGGGAAAATATCGCAGCGACTTTCGTTCTCCTTTCAACCGGGATCAGACCGAATATCGATCTCGCACAAAAAGCGGGTATTTTGATAAAACGCGGAATACTTGTGGATGAAAATATGCAGACCAGTCAACCTGACATATTTGCCGCCGGAGATGTGGCGGAATATGATGGCATCCTTTTCGGCATCTGGCCCGCAGCTGTAGATCAGGGAATCATTGCCGGTTCTAATGCGCTGGGAATTTCCAAAAGATATTCAGCAAACAAACCACTTCATATCCTGAAGGTCGCAGGTATCGAAATGACTGCCGTTGGACAAAAATCAAAAGTAGACCCGCAGGATGAGGAGATCATACATCTGGATGAGAAGAA
>CBDUVK010000174.1:0-6291 GCA_965370645.1 uncultured bacterium | reverse complement strand
CAACCTCCTCCTCACTTGCCCCCACGATCCGGTAATCAAAAAACTCTCATCCATCTGATAGACCATTTGCTCAAATCGTTTGATGGGAATGGAAAAAGTCAGGGTTTTTTCGGGCACATGCGGGCGGGCAGACACATCAAACATGCCCAGGATACAGCGGGGATTTTCAGAACGGGATTCTTCCATGGGATAGTTAATAAGTGTGGCGCATCCGGCTCCCATTGGTGCAATCACTCCCAGAGAATCAGCTCTGTCAAAATTAGCCAAGGTGAATAAACCTGCAAGGACATCCGGGGTCGCAAAAAAGATGACTGCAACCGGTTGTTCATTCCGATTCAGTTTATCCCAGCGTTTAAATACCAGATACTGTCCGGGCGCCTCAAAAGGGGGATGATTCTTCACATGTTCACGCACCAGTTCCGGTGTTTTCTTATAGCGTTCACCCTCAACCTGACCCGGAATACCACATGAAAGAAAATATTCAAAATCCGGTCTTATCTTTGGATCGAAGCCACTATATCTTTTTCCACCGGAACAACCACCGCTCTCTTTATGGTAAATGAATGTTTCTCCCTGACGGACCTTTCCTAAATTTCCGATGAGGCAACGCGCCCCGGTCGAATTTTCCGATTGGTCTTTCTCAGAAAGATGGTTCGTATAATAATAGTAAATAGGCAATTCAGAATCGGGAAAATATTTTTCCCATCTTGTAATAAAATATTGCTGGATATCTATATTCATTCTTTGACCTCAAAATTATCACCACAATTTTAATGAAATATTTTAATACTGATAATGAAAAAATTACTTGCTATTTTTATTACCTTCTAACAATATCACATCATATCGAGAAATTAGTATTGAGGGAACGTGTGTATTTTTAAAAAGATAAATATTCCATTTAAGTTATATGCTATTCTGATTTTTCTTCCCCTCTAGAAAACAACTCAATTCCAAACACCGTTAATCCCCCGAATAAAAATCCTTCAAAAGCACCTAAAATCAGACGGGATAGTCTTCCAAAATGGGCCTCACCGAAAAGTTCTGCTAAAGGCTCCAATTTCAACTGCGAATTCGAGAATGATCTGGCGATGGATTCAATACTGGCACTAAACAAATTCCCCTCAATTAAAGTCAGTATGATCGCTGCCAGCATTGCCCCGCTAGCAGCTAGTAATACTTTTAATCTCATAGGATTTTTCTTCTTCATGTCCCCCAGTGATGCACCAAAAGACATTCCCAGTCCAACCAGGGCACCTTCATAAGCACCGGCAATTCCCTGCAAATCTTGTCCGAATAGCGCAAAAAAGGTATCCACCCCCACCAGGTGAAGAAAACCTCCGATCAAGGCACCACCCAACATAGCACCCACGACCTTCCAATAAGGGCTGTGGCGGTAACTGATCACTTTAAGAGAGTTCATACCCAGACTGATTCCTATGCCAGCCAGCATACTGGCAAACAACCCTAAACTTGCCAAAACCAGAACGAGGGTAATCGATTCATAGGCAGGTATTTTTCTAAAATAAGCCAGTACGGTTCCCAGTGATATTCCGACCAGTAAACCCGCCAAACCTGCACCCAGTGCCCCTCCGGTAGTTTCTCTCAGAATCTGCAAGCTGGCACGGCGGAGACGAACCCAGATTAATCCCGCTAGAATTGCCAGGGAGACCAATACCGGAAGTTTCCATAAACGGAAAAGACCTCTGTCATAATCTCGAATCAATGAGAGTGAAATCGAGACACGCATGAATCCCGGTTTGGGTTGCGGTTTACTATTGAGTACCATATCTATAAAATCTTGGGAATACTTTTGGGCAAGCACAATACCCGCTACTTTCCTGACCTGCAGATCATCATCCCATAAAAAAGAATATACCAGAGTATCTGAAATATCCACCTCTTGTAAGTGCTGTGCGCTTTGAATTGCAGCGATACGAACGGAAGGATTACTATGTGTCATCGCCTTCTCAATAAGGCCGGAAGTTGAAGTTAGGCTGGAGACTAACCATTCGGGGAGAGTTTGACCACAATTTAATAGACTATGAATCAACAATTCACGCTGAGTTTCCGTGAGACGGATCTGTTCTGCCTTGGGTAGTACAAGTTCTAAGGTCTCTTCATCCAACAATAGTTGGTGGGATTCATAATTATGAAGGGCTCTTTCAATGATGGCTTGCAATCGTTTCAGAACCAGCATCTCCTCCGATTGCCAGCGTAATATTTCAGGAACCAGGAAATCGTGGGTCAACTCGATCCAGATTTCACCCTCTTCCCGGAGCGTTCTTATGAGACGTGCTTCGGAGAGATGGGTGATCACCGAATGCAGCTGCTCGGCATCATCTGAATTACCGTTTAGCAGATCGATTAGCTTTTTTTGGGGTAAAACCAGGCGTTGACCTTCCTCTGAAATCAAGGCCAAAAGAATCGATTTGGCAAACTCATTTTCGGAGCTGTCAAATCGTTGAATAACCCGGTCCAGGTACTCACTCAGTATTTTCGCTGCGCCACCAAGCTGCTGATAACTTGAGAGAGAAATGAGGAAAGAGCTATTCCGGAAATCAAAGAGTGCATCGCACACAATCTGGAGCTGAGGTGGATCAATTGAATCTTCATCGCTTAAATCAGCCAGGACGGTGGTAACCAGCGCATCCTCTATCTCATAATTCAACTGCCGGCTGGGTTCAGTAATTGCCCGGGTAGCTTGTACCGGCGAGAGTTTTAAGAGACGATATTCATTCACAAATATATCCGGGAAAACTGATTTCAATGCATTCATTTCAGCCAGATGATCTTCCCGGATGACAAAAACCATCTTAATTTTTAAAGATTCGATCCTAAGTAATTCAACCAGGATCGTTATAAATTTTTGCCGTAACTCTGTTGCAGGACCTGAAAAAAATTCTTCGAACTGATCAAAAATCAGGATAATATCTTTGCCAGCTAACCCCTGTTTAAGGACCTGGAGATTCTGAACATCCACATTTTTATCCTTGGGTATCGTGTTCCTGAGGAATTCGATGAGATCTTCAGCTGGATTGTGAAAGGTACGCAGGACCGACACCAGAGGCCCTTCCTTTTTTAATGCAGGCACGATCCCGGCATAAATGATAGAACTTTTTCCTACCCCGGATCGACCATAGAGGATGAGGGAGCGGTGTGTCAGAATCTTCGAACATATGCTGTCTATTTCCGATTCCCTTCCAAAAAACAGATCGGAGTCAGCTTCTCTGTAAAAATCGAGAAACTTATAGGGACGTCTGGTAATTTGACCCGGTTTGTCTTCCTGAATATCGAATTCGGTTAGAGGCTGAGCAGTCTTTAGAAACATGAATCCGTGTTTTGGATAGGTTTTGATAAACTCTGGATTTCGCGCATTATCATCCAAAACTTTTCTGATGTCCTTGATACATTGACTCAAGGCCCAATCGGTTACAATCACATCGCTCCAGATCTGCTCGAATAGTTCTTCCTTCGTTACCAGTTGATTATCATGCTCTACCAGATAGACCAGGACATCAAAATATTTGGTATTGAGGGGAAGTGTTTTCCCATTTCGCAGGATTTGACGATTCCGGATGTCCAGAATGATGTTGTCAAATCGATATCCGGTGATGTTTTGTTCCATTCTGAAATCTCAAAGTTTTCTCAAAGCACTCTCAATACTTTTAGAAATTAATTGCATAAATTTAGATCAAAATTCGGGTTGAGAGTCATGCCAAACATAAAATTAATGAAATATCCTGCATCCAATATTCTGAAACGGATTTTTTGCTCAATTTTTCAAATGAAGTATCAGCCTAAATATAATCGAATAATGATGACAATACATGATATTTACCCATTAAATCTCAAATATAAGCTGACATCTGATTTATTTTATAAACTTTTAAGCGGTGGATGTAAGTCAGGGTCACGGGATATTCTAAATTTTATATGCCATAATGACAGACATAAACATTGTATCAGAAAAATCAGGGTTAGTTCCATTTATGAAGTGAACTGATAGTTATTGTGCTTCACACAAAAGGAATAAAAAATAATGAGAAATATTGAAAGGAATTCTGCATGGATAAATACCTAAACTCTCAGACAGAGCATACTTTCCACGTTGCGATTATTATGGATGGAAACGGTCGCTGGGCTAGCCGGCTGGGTAAGCCGCGATTTTATGGTCACCAGGCGGGTGCAGCACAGTTAAGAAAAATTGTGGAAGCTGCGCCGGATCTGAATATTGATGTGCTCACGGTTTATGCCTTCTCTTCAGACAACTGGCGCCGTCCCAAATATGAAGTCAATTTTTTAATGGATTTATTTAATTCTTACCTCAAAAGTGAAGTCGCAAAATGTCAGGAAAATGGGATCAGGTTAAGTATTATCGGAAGACGGGATCGGCTTCAACCAAAAATTGTTGCGTTAATCGAACATGCCGAGAAGGAAACAGCCACCGGAACGAATTTACACCTTCGGGTGGCAGTTGATTACTCATCAAAAGATATGATACTGCAGGCAGCCAGGCGCCTGTCCCAGGAAGAGGATATATCCCAACAAACTTTTACCAACCTGTTATCGAACGGGATGTATCCCTGGGAAGCCTCCCCCGATGTTGATCTGCTGATTAGAACCGGTGGTGAAAAGCGGTTATCCGATTTCCTGTTGTGGGAGTGTGCCTATGCCGAACTTTACTTTACCCCGGTTATGTGGCCTGAATTTACAAAAAAAGATTTACAGGAAGCTCTCGGGAAGTATCAAGTACGCGAACGCCGATTTGGGCAAATTCCCCAGATTTCGGCTGTATAACGAAGATCAAAAAAGTGTCATAACACAGGGAGATTTTCAATGATGAGAGAAAAATCAAAACACTCTATCGGTTTGAAGGTCAGTATCATCGGAGGATTAATTATTCTACTGCTTATCCCCACCCTTATCATCCAATTCATAATCTATGAACGTGAGAACCGCCGTTCAGAAGTACTTCAAGAGGTAACAGCCAAATGGGGAGATCAGCAGAAATTGACCGGTCCCATACTTTCCATTCCCGTGGAATTTAGCAAAACAGATCATTACGGAAACAAGCAAATTTGTACCCGTTACATCTATCTACTGCCAGATTCTCTGATCTATAACGGGGAGTTATTACCCGAGATCAGATACCGGAGTATTTTTGAGATCCTTCTCTATTCCTTCGACGGGAATATATCCGGAAATTTTAACCTGAACCATCTCAAAGATCTGGATCTCAAGAATGGCGAGATTAAATATGAACAGGCTGTTACCGAATTTGGGATCTCAGACATGAAGGGGGTCTCTGATCAGGTCCAATTTAGCTGGAATGGCAGTGCCACTGAAGTGCAGCCTGGAAAAATGCATTGCACTTCCCTGTCGCAAGGATTCCACATTAAATCACCCCTGGACCAAAATATCGACACCTACAATTTCACATGTGAATTGAGACTTAATGGAAATACCGAAATTAGATTCACACCCTTAGGGAAAAAAACCACAGCCCGGATCAATGCAGCCTGGGAACATCCCAGTTTCATTGGGGATTACCTGCCAAGTAAGCGTGAGATCGGTGAGGATATGTTTACCGCTGAATGGCAGGTATTACACCTCAACCGGGATATTCCCCAATATACTTACAACAAGCAAATTCCCTTTGATAACACATCTTTTGGTGTCCAGTTAATTCTGCCGGTGGATCAATATCAGAAAACCATGAGAACGGTAAAATACGCGATCATGTTTATCGGCCTTACCTTTTTAGCATTTTTTCTGATTGAGATTTTAAATGGTAAAATGCTGCATCCAATTCAGTATCTCCTGGTCGGCTCAGGTCTGGTTTTGTTCTATATTCTGTTATTATCTCTTTCTGAGCATCTTTTTTTTCCGGTTGCCTACAGCATTGCAAGTTTAAGTTTAATTTTACTAATTACTTTATATTGCAGGGCGATTCTGCGAGACACCCGTTTTATGCTGATTATCTCTAGTGTGCTCACGCTGTTATACGGATTTCTATATGTCGATCTGCAACTAGAGGATTATGCACTTCTGCTTGGAAGTATCGGACTTTTTGTGATTTTAGCGGCCGTAATGTATTTAACCCGCAATTTAAACTGGTATGCGATTGGGCCCGCAAAGGAAGCAAAATCCACTTGAAATATGTATTATAGGGAAAAGTAACAAAAGAACTTGCGGTTAACATAATAAATATCCACTTCTGATCTCCCCCTTACTTTGTTGATAAAGCATAATATGAAGTAAAATATAGCTACTTCTAATTAACCTTGA
>CBDUVK010000173.1:0-6380 GCA_965370645.1 uncultured bacterium | reverse complement strand
ACATTTTTACTAAATGTAATATAAATAATATCTTACTATAAATATTTTCGGAGCTGAAGCAATAATCATATTAATTTATTCAATAGTTCTACGTATTTCTCAGAAGTTTCTCTTGCGGTAAATTGTGACCTCTTTTGCGATTTTCTCGCTGTATGATTTCACTGTTTTTTGCATCTTGCGGGTCATCTTCGGTGTAAAAGGGAATAATAAATTCTGGCTTTGCCGGGATATCAGATCGGTAAGGTTTCGCTCTAAAATCCTGGAAATGCCTTTGCGGGAACCGGGAAACTCAATCAATGTAAGATATCCCTCGCTCTCCTGCAGCTTCCTCCAACTATCTATCAACAGACTAATACCCCCAATTCCTGCCTTGGGAAAGTCCAGCTGCAAATTTTTAACCAGATTGTTGGTGCACTGTGAAATACCGGGATCGTGCCCAAAGAAAATTACTGAATTTTTACTGTTAGGAAGCGATTTTGTCAATTCGATATAGGGCTCCGGACTGTTCTCATTATACAATGCATCTTCCAAAAGAATTTTATTGCGGGGAAATTCAAGTATGTCTGCAAAAATATATGCAGTTTCCAGGGCCCGGGGTGCCGGACTGGAAATCCAGATTCCAGGGGTGATCTGGTATTTTAAAAATCTTTCCGCCATTTTTCGGGATTCTTTTTTCCCTTTTCTAATCAGCGATCTGTCAAAGTCAGGCAAATCATTGTCCCGAACTATCGCGGTGGCATGGCGGACGAGAATAATCGATTTCATAAAACTCCTCATAACTATTGATTTGTTTCAGTCAGAACTTTTTGCAGATACTGCCGGGCTTTCATATATTTTTCCATTCTTTTTAAATCTGCGGGTTTCAATTGCTTGCAGCGGGTCAAATCCATATTGTCTTTCAGATCTGCCATTTTTACAGTCAAAGATAGATTTGTAACTGCGGTTCTCCGGATATAGTTCATGTAGTCTTCGCCGGGTTGCTTGGTCAGAGCTTGAACAGCTTCTAAAATTTCAACTACAAAACCCTCTTGCTCCAATTGTTCAATGGTCCATGCAGAATCTTCGATGACATCATGCAGCAGGGCAACAATCTTCTGCTCCTCTGTATGAACTCTGGCCATCACCCGTAGTGGATGCAGAATATAGGGTTCACCATAACGGTCTTGCTGTCCCCGATGCGCCTGTAAGGCAATCTCAAGAGCTTTTTCTAATACTGAATTCATGATAACAACATAAATTTTATCTCACGCCAAGACACCAAAAACATTGTCCACTGATTACACAGATTAACACGAAACTTATTGATGCTTATCTTATAAAATAATGCATAAAAGTATAAATGGTGAAAATCAGTGTAATCCGTGGACAAAATAAAAAAAGTATATTCTAGCTTTGCGTCCTTTGCGACTTTGCGTAATAAATTATTCAGATAAGATATAAAGTCACCTCGTTAGTCCTGCTTATGGTTCAACCTATCTTCAATTCTATCAATCACTGTCATAAGCGTTTTAATTCTGGCGTACCACTTACAATTGGCCTCTACTATGGTCCAGGGGGCATAGATGGTACTGGTTCGCTGCAGCATTTCATCAATGGCAGTTTCATACTCGTCCCACTTCTCCCGGTTTCTCCAGTCTTCTTCGGTGATCTTCCAGTTTTTATAGGGATTTTTTTCCCGCTCTTTAAATCGCCGCAGCTGTTCATCTTTATCGATATGCATCCAGAACTTAATGACGATTGCTCCAAAGTTGTTTAACTGCTCCTCCATTTCGTTAATTTCCTGATATGCCCGGCGCCATTCTGCTTCGGTACAAAATCCTTCAACCCGTTCAACCATGACCCGGCCATACCACGAGCGGTCGAAGATGGCAATATGCCCTGCTTTGGGTATCCTTATCCAGAAGCGCCACAGATAGTGATGGGCATTTTCTATATCATTGGGAGCGCTGATGGGAATAACCTCATACCCGCGCGGATCCAGACTGTTCACCAGTCTTCTTATGCATCCGCCTTTGCCGCCGGCATCCCAGCCAGCATAAACAAGAATGACCGGGATCCTTTTGACATAGATTTCATGTTCCAGCTCCCACAATCGTGCCTGACAATTGGATAGTGCCTTTTCATATTCCGGTCGATCAAGTTGCAGAGAAAGATCAACCTTGGCCAGAACGGAAGATCCCAGAGTCTCCACATAATCTGATGTTTTTTTTCTTTTAACCGATGCCTTAAGTGTTTCTTCAACTTCTTCCACTTTCTCCTGAATTGCCTGAATAACCAGTTGAAATATCTTGATGGTAGCAAAGCGCCGGTCATGGGATTCGATGATTCTCCAGGGAGCAAAATCCGAATCTGTTTTGGCCAGCATCTCTTCGATGGCCTTGATATATTCTTCAGACTGTTTATGATGTCTCCAGTCCTCATCAGTCACTTTCCAACTGATGACAGGATTTTTCTGAATCTTCTTAAATCTTTTGGCCTGCTCACTTTTGGAGATGTGCAGGAAAAACTTGATGATGATTGCGCCATCAGAAACGAGTTGTTTTTCAAATGATTTAATCTCATGAAAGGCATTTTGCCAATCCTTTTTTTTAATCAGACGGTCGACCCTTTCCACCATAACTCTGCCGTACCAACTCCGGTCAAATATGGCGATGCGGCCCCTTTCCGGAGTCCTGTTCCAGAATCGCCACAGGAAGGGCCGAAATTTAGCTTCTTCATCTGGTGGATTAATCGGGTGCACTGTAAAACCGCGGGGTTCCAACGCCAGGGTGAGTCGATTGATTAAGGTTCCTTTTCCGGCGGCATCCCAACCTTCAAATAATATGATGATCGGGATATTCAATTCTTTTGCTTTTCGCTGTAATTCACCCAGCCGGATTTCAAGATCTTTAATCAGTGAACTGTAATCAGATTTTTTTATCTTTTGTGATAGATCAATGTTTTCTAGCATCTTATCCCTGTATTTATTAATTCAATTAATTCATCCCGACCTGCGGCACCACAAAGATCATGATCCGGCATCTGACGGACTCAAAGAAACTAAAAAGTACAAAAACTAGAGGATTTAAACAAAAGCTGTAAATTTGATTTATTCAAAGTATATATTCCTTTTAAGCCATTAATATTTATGTCTTTGTGTCTTAGTGACTTAGTGGTTGTGAATTTTTCAGGTTAATCAATTAAAGAGTAGATATTCCTGATCGTCCTGAGCTAGCTTTAACTTTTGTGATGCTCTTTTTTATTTCTTTCCATAATTCTTTATATGCTTGAGCAGCCGGCGAATTTTTACGGAATTCTACCACCGGTTTTCGAAACCAACCCATTTTTTCGATGTCTGCTGTATAAGGAATAATACTTCTTAAAAAGCGCCCGCTTTTATCCGAGAATTCGGCCATAATGTCGTTGTGCATTTTTTTTCGTTTTTCCACCATGGAAAAAAATGGGATGATCTTTTCTGAATCATACTCATGTTTCTTGAAAAACATGATCAACTTTTCGTAGGTAAGGATTGAGAGACTGGTGGGAATGAACGGAACAAGAATATACCGGGATGCCCGGAAAACATTTTCAGAGACCAGAGTGATATTGGGGGGACAATCCAGGAATATATAATCATATTCCCCTTTAAAAGTTGTAAGTAGCTGCTGTAAGCGGTTTTTGGATTTCTTGGTTTTATCCAGAATAATATCCAGATTTCGATAGGAGATGTCCGAGGGCAGAAGATCGAGATCGCCATAGTCCGTGCCCTTAATATTTCGATCCAGAAATTTCTTTTTTTTGATGATCTTCTTGCAACTTTGCTTCCTGGATGGTTTAATCCGAAAATAAAAAGAGGCCGCACCCTGGGGATCCAGGTCATAAATCAGGGTGGAATTTCCCTCGGCAGCTGCCAGGTAGGCCAGATTTACACATGCGGCTGTTTTACCCACACCTCCCTTAATGCTGTAAAGTGCCAGAATATTCACCTGATTTTCCTTTTAATGAGTTCAGTTAAAGAGGTGATTATATATCTCCAGTTGTTCGCTATTTCTAAACTGTGTAAAAGTCTCCCTAAATCGCTTTTTGAGATCATTCTGTTCCCGGTAAAAAATAGTCATTAAGCCCCCTAACGCAGCCGATGTGTCTTTCACAACTTTATCAGGTGCATTCAACAATTCTAATCGCTGCTGAAGATCAGCTGACTGAATAGCAAGATCATTGTATTCTCCAAGCAAATCCTGCAGCTGTTTTAGTTGATCTACAACCTTCTTGATGGATTCAGTTTGAAAAAGTGATGCAAAAAATTCCAATAGATATCGTAATTTTTTGCATTCTATTCGCAATGCATGCAGGTGCTGGTCTTCCGGATTTCTTTTTAATAGCATACTACCATTCTGAAGAACAATTTTCAAGCGTTTTGAAATAACCTTTTTTGCGAAGGAAAAAACCGGCCTCTGAGCTTTTTCTGCTTGCAGAATTTGATCCGATTTTAAAAAGTTTGACCATTGATTTATGAGAGAACGATAATCCTTTGTTTTTAAAAGTACCGTAACCTTTTGGTGCTCTTCCTTTCGTGCCTGCTGAATCTCATTAAAAAGGGGAGTGAGTGATTTTCTCAACTTTAAAGGAAGTATCCCTTTGTAATAAGGCTCCTTTAATAAATAGACATCCAAATCCCGCAGCACATTGGTAGATTGCTGGACCTCCTCTAACTTTTTTCTAAAATCCTTCAATTCTACCAAAGGCAGGTCATGTTTAGTTTGACTGAGCAAGGAGCGGGTTCGCCGGATCGCCACCCGGAAATCGTGAAGAAATTCAATATCGATATCTGACTGGATCCCTGCTTCATTCTGTTTTAAGACGCTTACGTATTGCAATAAAATCCTGCGAACCGCCTCCCCGACTGTCATTTCTTTATGGAGTTTAATTTTAATTTTCGAGGAGTATTCCAGTGGTTTTTTCCCGGAATGCCTGATGATCTCCTGAAATTTTGAATGACCGGTTTTTGTTAATGCCAGCTTCTGAATATTCTCAAGAACCTTTATCTCTTCATCCCGGTATCCTCGAACCGCCTCCACGATGAGTAATGGATCTGCTTGATTATTCTTTTTGTCAACCGTCAGGTTCGAATTTTGGAATAATAACCTGACCACAATTTTTTCGTCTTCATTGAGGAGAAAAACCGAGTTAGCTTCCATATTTTCGTGGAAGAGAGGTAGCAATGCCCGGATGCTAATCAGGTTTTCAAGACGATTTCTGAGGGAGGACCGCGGGAAATCTGCGGCAAATGGATATTCCCCAATTTTATCGGCAGTGGTTGAGTTTAATAACGCGTCGTTTTTACTACTGCACAAAATAAATCTGTTTTCAGTGCTATAAAGGTAGCTCTCTCCCCGAAAAAGTCGCCAGTCAAAGGTATCATAATATAACCGGCTTTCTTTTCGGGGTGGTTCTCTGACAATCTTAAAATCCTTTGAGAGGGCTTCCAAGATTGTTTTAGCTTGTTGTTTACTTTGGAGAGTGTAGGATTTTAGCATAAGAATCACCAGGCGCTGAGTGATGGATGTATATGCTTGCAAGTCATGGTCTTAATATTTTGAGCAAACTTGTAGATTTTAAATATTCTACCACTTGTATAAAATTTTTTTAACCACCCCCTTTTTCCCCCCTCCTTGACAAGGAGGGGGTTTACCTGCTGCCCGCCTGGAATCGGACAGGCAGGCAGGGGGAGGTTGGCTGCAAACTAGTGAGTAATTGGTACTTTACTATTTCCTAATTCTTTTAATTTTTCTTCAATAACACTTAATACATTTTCTGTATTGTTTAGAACTTCTTCATTGGAAAATCTCAAGAATGAAATTCCAAATTGCTCCAGATACCTTTGTCGGTCTATATCATAATTCTTCACTCCACCGGATCTATGGATACCACCGTCAATTTCTATAGCTAGCCTTACTCTGGGACAATAAAAATCAACAACAAAGGCATCAATACCATGTTGGCGTCGAAATTTGTAACCTAGAATTTGTTTCTTGCGGAGAAATTGCCATAATATTTTTTCAACTTCTGTTGGATTATTTCGGAGTTTTCGCCTTTTATCTCGTTCCTCATACTTGTTAAAATGAAAGGTGAACATATATTTTGCCTCCCTCTCCCAAACTTCATTTTTATGACTTTCTAGCTTCCTATTGCTACTTACTTCTTAATATTTCCCACTCCATTTTACCACCATGAATCACATTCTGTTTTTACTACCTCTTTATTATAAACATTATTAACCACCCCTGCAGCAGGCAGGCGGACGGGCGCATTCCCGAGGGGGGGGATGCCTCCGGCAAAAGCGCGGTGTCTACCATGTCGGTCTTGTGGTTCATAGTGCGCCCCCGGCGGATCTGGCCACT
>CBDUVK010000172.1:0-6405 GCA_965370645.1 uncultured bacterium | reverse complement strand
GCTGCTGCCAGGGATTCATCCGATCGGCTGTCATCGCCGCAAAAATAGATGACCACATCGTAGTCAGTGAGTTGAATATCACCATTTTGTACAGCGGTTTCGGTGCAGGATTCGAAGCCGTTTCCCCGTACCTTCAACGCTTCTCCGTGGCTGGGTACAAAGGGATGATAAGGCAATCCCCAGCTGGCCTGCCGGTCAAAATTATCCACGATAAGAATTTTGTGAGATCCGGCGAAACCTACCCCGTATGCATCGCTGGGCTCACTCAGCAGTGGTTCCTCATTTCCAATACCGGTTACATAGGTATTGGTATCAACCGCAATTGTCCGGAAATAGACGGTCCGGTTTGTATCTGTGAAGGTAATTTGATAGGAATGAACATCCGCGGTCAGGATGCTTTCATCTACCAGTGGTTGCCCCCAGGTCATTCCATCGTCACTCATAAATAGACGGTAACCGGCAATATCGCCTTCCAATGTGGGATACCAGGCAATTT
Organism: uncultured bacterium; assembly: GCA_965370645.1. GTDB lineage: Bacteria > Calditrichota > Calditrichia > RBG-13-44-9 > RBG-13-44-9 > RQOF01. The sequence goes on along the minus strand of CBDUVK010000172.1, from coordinate 5,909 downwards.
CAATTTCCCGGGACACCGGATTTAATACTTTTACCCATTTGAGGATAGGCTGTTTTGGAGCATCCAGGCGGTCCACTTTTTCCAGGCGCAGCGCATCCAGAATCAAACGTGTTTCAATATTTGTGACACCACTGAGTTCAATATAACCTGAGGAATTTGTGTCACCGGAAAAATATACAGGCGTAGGACTGAGCAACCCCCAGTTATTCAGATAAACGCTGTTATACTCGGCAAAGTGAGGATAGTTGTCACCATTTTCATTCGAAAAGCTGTAATGGGCGCTTTCTCCCAGATAATTGAAAGCAGACGCCATAAAAATATTATAATCACCGCTCTCCGGCACTTCCGGATAGATCCTGGCTATATGGCTACTGTTGGTATCCACTGCCCAAAGACGCTGCATTCCGGTCAGTCCCGGTAAATTGACCCCCAGAAGATCATTCTGCCAGATTCCGGAAAGCTGTAGTGATCCATTGGTAACGGAGTTAGCATTTTCGACTTCCACATAGAGCGCCTCAACCACAATTTTGAACCGATATGAATAATGCATGGGGTTGGCCGGTGTGGCCAGATCTGATGCAAAGACATCTACTATGACGTTTTGTGAATTGGGAAACGGATTCGGCGGCTGATAGACAATCTGGTACTGTTGCGGCGTTCCTGCAGTCAAAGGTGCGATCGTATCACCATTAATGCAAACCACAACGGTATTGATGTCAACTCCTTCAAGATCATCGCGAATATATACCTGAATGGGAGTGTTTGGAGGAATCTCAGTACTGAAGGGCTGAGGATATGGATCGGCTACATAGGGTGCACCGAATCCCAGCTTCTGCCGCATTCCGGTGCGCAAATCAGGCAATTTCGAGTAAAGATTATCTCCCGGACAAGCAGTTGCATTATAATTCCGGTGGCCATACAGGGAATCGGGATTGACTCCATAATGCAGCGCCAGCCAGCTCCACATGTCAACCAGACTCTGAAGTGCTTGTGGTGTGGGAAATTCTCCCGGTTCATGAAAATTGCCCATATAGGATATCCCGATATTTCCGGTATTATTGCCCCCGACATGCGTTCCACGATAATCCGGTGGCACCCCTTCATAGAGTCTGCCGGAATCATCCACACAAAAATGATACCCAATATCCTGCCATCCCCGACCTACCTGATGAAAATTTTGAATAAACTGCATCTCGGCAATGCCTTGCTGTAAGGTAGATACCCGCGACCCGGCAGTATGATGTTGAGTCAGCCGATAGGGATCATGAGGAATATAAGCTCCAATGGGTGGATTGGCACTCCATTGCTGGCGGGTTACCAGGGGAGGCTTGGGAAGTGTATCGAGAATTGAAAAGGTAACTTTTTCAGGTACCTTCCCAATTGTCTCTTCCGGAAGTTTAATCTGAGATTCCGGAACGCCCTCAATAGCAAATATTTGAATATTCACAGGTAGCTGAGTATTATTCTCAAGCACTCTAAACTGAATCTGTTGGGTCTTTCCTCTCGCAAGGTCATACCTGCCCCAGAACCGGCCATTGGGGAATATCTTCAAATAGACCGGATGCCAGGAACTCCAGTTCTGATCTGCCTGCAGAAAGCGGAGATGAAAGGTAATATTGGTATCTGATAAAATCCCATTAAACAAAATACTCTGGAATGGCTCATGGGATTTTTCAGAAATCGAGGACTGATAAAGCAGGGATTCGGCCAGATTTTGAGCCGATTTATCCGATATCTCCAGTTTCAGCGTACTCTTACTGTCGAAAAACAGAAATTCACCCTGCTCCTGGGCAAACAGAAACTGGACATACAGGAAATGGATTAAAACTAATGTGCAAATATTAGCAATTTTGGACATTCTTTACTCCCTATATTATTAATGGACCTGAAAGCGGGACAGATCAGGAACATTATCCCGTTTTCGGTTAAGCTCATATTGGTAAATAATCCGGCCTAAATCCGCCATGAAGGGAAATCCAATCTCATCATATTGGTAGGTATCATCATTGTAAATCCGGTTCATATTTACCTGTAATACTGCAGACAGGAAAAATTCTATTTTATTTTCGAAATCAATTATGTAAGCATTATCCTGCAGATACCCGTATGCCCGACCACTTTTACTGAAAATTCTGATATTGGACGTAATTCTCTCTCTGGAATCTCCGAACATAAGGAGTTTGACATAGGCATCATAATATTTGCTGGTATCCTGATAAACTTCAATATCGCATTCTCCGGGCAGCATGGACATGTAGCGGTAAAGGAAACCATAATCGTCATCAGTTAGTTCAAAGCGCCCTTTACCGGGAACCGCATCCGGAAATATCACAGCCTTCATTATTTCCTGCTGGGTACTGATCGCAAAATAATTTGAGTAACTGAAATCCATCGGTTTAGAGATAAGTTCCCCATTTTTATAATAACCCCTGCCCTGTTTCATCTCATCCATCTCAACCCGATAATCAATATTATTGGTAACGAGGGGTTGGTGAAAAATGTTGCGATCTTCACGGATGAAATTAAAGGGATTCGTCGCCCGATTCTCCTCCGGAGAAAGTGGCACTTCCAGACGCCGGATCAATTTTACATGCTGGTATCCTTTTTCCCGGAGATTTTCATTGATATACTGCTGGCCCAGAAATTCATAAAGCCGGTTATATGCATCATTATTGCTGACCAGAAAGATTTTTTTGATGTAGTGGCCAATCGTTGGTAAAAAATCAGGTGCCGTCGAATCAGTGAGTACTTTGGTTTGTCCGGAATAGGCACTATCAATTCTTAAAGGGGTATTTTTGTTCAGACCCTCAACATTAAGACGATTCAATTTTTCCAGCGCCAGCACTGCAACCGGAAATTTTACCGTACTGGCCGGATAAAAATATTTATCATGATTGATGCGATATGCATATGATCGAAATGACGGGCTATTCTTCAAATCACGGTCTATTTGGGTATATAAAATCTGTACTCTATATTGCTCTGAATCCTGTATTACCGAATCTACAATGGAGGATTTCCCATTGAGGATTCTTAAAAGATGAGATTCATGACGCCCATCGAACATAGAACATCCCACCCATCCAAATATCAGAAAAATAAGTAATAATCGTATCCAAAAGAACTTCATCATCATATGCATTACTTCATTACCGCACTGCCACTTACCGCAGCAGATACATCTTTTTTGAGAGACTCTGTTCTGCGGATTGCAAACGATAAATGTAAACCCCGCTGGGAACAGGTAGTCCCGCATCACTTTTGCCGTCCCAGCTTACTTCGTATTCTCTGAATCCCAATTGATCATTGACCAACGTTTTAATACTCCGGCCCAAAATGTCATAAATAACCAAACGAGTTTGAACTGGTGCCGCATGATCCAGTTGAAAGCTAATACGGGTGGATGGATTAAAGGGATTGGGATAATTCTGGTTCAGGCGAAATTCGTCAGCAATATTTCCCTCATTTTGGGTAACCAATCCGCTCGGCATATCAAAAAAACTTATAATCCGGGACATGACACTATCTCTAATGTTTTCAGGGTAAATTGTTTCGAAACCCACACCCAAATACACCAACTTACCAGAGACAGTACCTTGTCCGAAGACCCCGTCATACTCAATACCGGCTCCTCCTGCTGAAGGAGGATGGTTATTATAAGTCATGCACTGGATTGAACCGCCGGTAGGATTAAAACCATCCGGGAAATCAACATTATAAGATCCGTGGTTTCCATCATCAAAAGTAATATTCAATAGATCCCGGAAAATTGTTTGAGCAACACCTGACATGGTGTGGCTTGCAACCGCATCAAGTACATAATCGGCCTTCAAAAATTCCTGGTAGAAAAGTTGATCGGCAGGAGTTCCCTGCTCCACCAGATCGTAACCGATCTCCGATCCTGAAGCGAAAAATTTACCCCCATTTTCCAGAAAGGCGGAAACACGTTGTTGCTCGGAAGTGCTAAAGCTTTCATCTGTCGCACCTTCTTCTCCGCATATCCAGATGACTGCATCATAATTATCAAGACTGATTTCGTCATCAATCACTGCTTCGTTGGAAGCCGAATCGAACGTATGACCAATTTTATCCAGAGACGGAGCAAACCGCTTAATGTAGTCAAGCGTATTTACAGTCCCGGTTATTCGATCGAAACCGTTTACGATCAGGACATCCGCAGAAGTCGTGGTGGGTCGGACTCCCAATACTTCAGTAAGAGAGCTTTCACCATTACCATTGAGAGCTGAAACCTTAAAATAATAGCTGGTGTCAGTAGATATATTACTAAGGACAATCGATGCATTGGGATAATCGGTCCCGGCATCGAAATTTTCTCCATCCAGACTGCGATAGAGACGGTAGCTGGTAGCCCCGGCAGCGGCTCTCACCACAATCTCCACATCCCCGGTACCCTGACCCTGATTGGTAATCCGGAAGTTTGACGGTTTTAACGGTGGTGCCGTCGATCCAAAAGCATTGGATATGGCTGCCTGAAGCTCCTGGCGCTGCCCGTCGTAACTCAAAGCCCAGATAGCGATTCCTTTTAAATCTGTCTGATTTACCAGGTTAAACTTTAACGCCAGACTGAGACTGTCATCATACCAGCCCTGGTACCACTGGCTGCCACTGCTGTAATTATACCAGGGTGTTTGCGATTCCGGTTCCCACAATCTGCCATACTGTTGGGCATTGGAATAGGCAACAGGGTAAAAAAGTGTGGCTCCGGGACCAAGAGTCGGTGCCGCCAGGCTGGCATCGGGTGTTTCCCACTCAAATCCGTAAAACGGAACACTCAAGATTAATTTGTCGTTATCCTGAAAAGTTTTGAAAAGATAATCATCCACCGTCCAGCTAACATTATAGGTACCCCAGGTCGGTCCGCCGGTTAAGGGTGCTACCGGTCCGGCGGTGGGGGAGGTACGCCAGTGGAAGTCATATCCCTGCATCACCATGCCATCAGTTACTTGGGCAATATTGAAATAATCAAAGGCGTTACTCCAGTCAACCGCCGGTGAAAAAATGGTGACAAAAGAGCCCGGTATGGCACTGTGAAAAGCAGTGCTCAGTTCAGTCATAAAAGTAGTCAGGTTTGAACGTTGTGAACCAGGGACACCTTCAAAATCGATGGTCACTCCATCTGCATTGGCAGTTTGAACCTGAGTTACCAGATTACTGATTAGATTGGAGCGGTTCGTGCTGCTGCTAAGCAGGGTCGCTATTTCAGTTCCACTAAACAAAATAACCGTCAACACGACTCGAACACCATGACTGTGGGCCTCATTGATTAAACCAGCAGCCGGCCAATCGTGAAAATTAGTGATATTTCCAGATCCATTAATATCTACTCCGAAATAAGCGATGGTAGTCAACAGATTGTAATTCAATACAGGGTAACTATTATAAGCCCAGTAAGGTAAATAGCCGAAAACTTCGCGACTGGGTGCCGCTTCCCGGGGAACCAAATCCACCGGTTGTCCTTCAAAGACTGGAAAACCTTCTTCAGGCGTATAATCCTGGTATGATTCCCATTCTATCTGGTGGATACTTTTAGCATCTTGTTTTCCAATGACTGCCGGTAGATCCTGGGAAAACAGTGAGCCCAATGTTATAACTTGAATTATGAGTAACGCCAAAATAATTTTGTTTCTTTTCATTGATAAAATCCTTGTTATGCTTGCATTTTACTTAGTTAAAAGCAGTTTATCCGTTTGCTTAAATTGTTGATTGGAATTGACAGCCCAAGCTGAAAAAGTGGCAATATAAATGCCACTGGCCAGTTGCTCTCCGCTATCATTCCTGCCATCCCAAATAACCTCATAGACCCCGGACGCCTGCTGCTCTGCAATGAGATTTCTTACTTTTTGACCCAGTGTATTATAAATCAATAGCTCTACCCGTGATGGATGCGG
>CBDUVK010000171.1:0-6406 GCA_965370645.1 uncultured bacterium | reverse complement strand
CCTGTGTCCAGTAAAAAATGTGGGACATGGCTAGCTTATGCATAAGGGAGGGGATCATGGGGTGGGTCAAGGATGAACCCCGAAACTGTTACCTATGTCATCGATCTATACGATGAATAATGGAGGAGAAAGGCCTTATTTAAAGAGTCAGGGGAAGATTACCTGAGATGTATTATAAAATAAATTTTAAAAGGACAGTTGCATTCGAGTTTATTGATGTTACAATTTTTATTAACGGAATTTACGGTGCCAGGAGTGATTGAGTATCCGGATGGTCGTTGATCCAGTTACTCCAGCGTCCGAAGAACGATTGGAATTCCGGTAAGAAACTATCGGCATAAAATCCACTGATGCAGCGCAAACCACTCTCTCCCTCAAGATGATACCACAGGCTTTCTGTTTCGTAATCCACCAGGACAAAGGTGTTCTTGTAGGTCCATCCACTTGCTCCCAGGGTTAAAGTATCGCCTGCGACTTCCCGGCTGTACACGGCAGCCAATTGGATTAATGGTCAGTAAGTTGCGGCAACGTGTGAATCTCCAAACCTGTCATTGGCCACCTCATAAGTTTTCATAATAAAAATTGGATAGGCTTTGAAGATATTATTGATGCCGCTGGCAAAAATGATTGTGGTTGCAGTTGGAGGGGGGTAACCCCGTTGTCCGGGACTGATAAACTGTGGATCAAAAATAGCGGGGCGATAACTGATTCCCAGTCCGTATTGAAATTTCTCAGGATCAAAGCGGTATTTATTAACAGCATGGGTAATATCCCAGGCTTTTTCAGTCTGATCCACTATCCTTATCCTTCCTCCCGAAGTATCAACTGGGGCAAATTGGGTTGCACCAGTAATATCAACTGAAGTATTTTGATCACATCTTACCAGAAAGATAATGAACGCTATGAGAATAATGGAATATACAAATTGATATTTTTTTTCCATTCCCGCCTCATGGGTAACTTAAAAATTTTGTTGTGGGGTTGGCAGACAACCAAGCATTCCACCTTACAAAGGATGATGGAAACTCTGATAATTTTTCATCGGCGTACACACCACTGATACAGCGCACACCATCCTGCCCTGGTAAATGATACCAAAGACTCTCTGTTTGATAATCATAGAGGACAAATGTATTATCATAAGTCCAGCCACTGGCACTTATGGTTAGAATTTCTCCGTTTAATTCCCGGCTGTACACGGCAGCCAATCTGACCAGCGGTCAGTAAGCCACCGCTACGTTAGTCTTCCCAAATTTATCATCAGCGATTTCATGTCTGGTCAGCACATCGATGGGGTAAGCCCTGATATCGCCATCGAGGTTAAAACCGATAACCAACCGACTATCGCCCGCAGAAGGAAATCCAGGCTGATTCGGACTTACAAATTTGGGATTTAAGATGGGACGAATTGCATTTGGTCCCAGTCCGAATTGGAACCGTTCAGCTTTCATCCCATAGTTTTCAATGGCATGGGTGATATTCCATTGTTTGCCGGTATTGTCAATGATATAGACCTGCCCCTTATCTCTTCTTATATCCGGAGAATTACTATCATCCTGAAATATTTTCGAGCAATTGATAACAAGAATAAATGAAACTGCTAAAATCCACCATTTTTTTATCATGACGCACCTAATCGTAAATATCAGACATAATAATTTCAGTTTTAATATAAAGAATGGATGATAGTTAAAGAAGTAATTCAGATTACAGGCTGGTAATATCTGGTTTGGTTTAATCAGAATATCTCATTCCCTCGAAGGGATCCTTGGGGGAAAACCCGCCAAGCATAAAAAGGACTTTATCCACGGATTCCACGAATTTACACTAAACTAATTAATGTATTTATTTCGAATAAGAAAGGATAATTTGTGAAAATTAGTGTAATTCGTGGACCAAACAAAAAGACACCATTTCACGTAATTTACATTGCGTGATGAACGAATCCGGCTCGTTTTGAACCTCATGGTGAAGTCGGAGTTTGAAATATAGATCTGAATTTATCAGGAATGGGAATGGTGCTGTTTTTTTGATAATCAAAAAAAGCGATTCGGGTTTTGATGCGGGCAATTTCTTTGCCATCGGTTTCTCTGGTTATTTTATAGATAAAATCGCAGGCGCGTTTAGTCAAATCAGAAACAGCTATCTGAATGAGCAATGAGTCCCCATAATATGCCTGTGATTTGTAAACAATGACCGCATCCGCCATAATAATACCGGCACCATCAACGTCCTTTTCACTAAAGCCATAGTGAGAGAGAAATCTGAGGCGAGCTTCATGAACATATGCCAGTATGGTATCGTTTCCAAGGTGACTGCCATAGTTAATGTCAGTGATCCTGACAATGAGACTGGTTTTGAAATGAAATTTATCTGGCAATTCAATTGTGGCTCTGGGCATTCAATCCCTTCTTTAAGCAAGATTCTACTTTAGCATATAATTCTGTACACTGATACCGAAAAACAGATCTCTGTCATTCTTCTTTATGAGTATCTGTTGCTCGGGACTTTAACATCGAGTATGCAATCTCTGTATCAGAAATGTCATGCAGCAATTCTTCGGTCTGGCAGTAAATTCTGTCGATAAGTGTATCATATGTATAGGAAATCTGGTATGCATCTAGAATATCACGGCCCAAATGGCTTAAAGTTTTTGCATGGATTTTGTGAATATTGAAGTGGATTAACAGCATGGCTGCTGCTTTCCCGATGATTTTGTCCTTCACAAACAGTTTTTCCGTGTGGAAATTGCCATTGTTTAAGAACTTCTCAAATTCGAATAGTGGGTGTATCCAATTTTTATTACTGTAGAAGATTAAATTATCTTCAAAATATACTTCAAACGAGTGTTCCATAGGATGAGTTCAATAAAAGTTTTTCAAATGAATCGCCTTGAATTCCCTTATCATTGAGTAATCATAATTTAACTATCTAAATTGATTAAGAATAAGTGAGTTAGATGATACCTGGGAATTACCATCTAAGTAAGCGGCTTTAACCAGGATTCTGCTTCTTCCAATTCTTCGAAAATACGTAATTGAAACGGGAGATCCTGGCTGTAAGTTTCATACATTCTGGCCAGACCATAATCTATATCCCGGGAAACGACCAGAGCCACGCGATAATCACTGCCTCTTTTTGTCTGGTTAGTGCGGATAAAATTTACTATATCCTTGATTTCCTGCGCATCAACAATCCTGGTAGTGACTGCCCTGAAGTTCCATAAAATATCCATGCTGGTTTTAAATTCAGGATCATTCAGTAATTCCCGCAACGTCTGTAGAACTTCCTTTCCCGTTATTGCACCCGAGGCTGTAAATATCAGCGGTCCATCAGGCAGGATAATTTTTTTGTGAATTTCTTTTTGACTCATTAGAAAATTTTAATTCCCCTGAATATGACAATTGAGACGCTATTACTAATAAAATCACCTTTTTATATTGTAATATGTGTCTATTCTCAGTAAAAGGCAAACTATTCCTTCTACCCATTGACGGGATCTGCAGGGGTAAGTATATCAGGAGAGACCTGTTCACTGATCAGAGAAAGATAGGACAGATAATTCTGCAGATTCCGGGGATAAAGGCAGTAAAGCTGGTCGTCAATTTATTGTGGTTTCAAGTTCACTGGCGGTGCTGGAATATTTTCCGTTAAAAATTGTTGCAAAAATTGTTTCACTGCAGTCCAATAGTCCTCATGCCCTTCAGTAGTTTCCCACAGTGCTCTTGAACCATGAATCCCCTCACCGGATGGCAAGAAGAATTCTTTTTTCTCGGATGGAATCACTTCATAGATTGACCACCAGCGATTCTTCTCATCCCGGGCTGAGGTGATGAAGACCGAAATTTTGATGTTTCCGGCACTTTCACTAACAAATTCCGGGCTTTCTCCCAATCTCTCAAAATATTCCCCCGGAGAGAATGCCAAGACACCATCAACCTCTTGTGGCATATCCCCGGCAATCTTTAAAACCAGAGAAGCCGAATATGAACTCCCCCATAAAATGATCTCTCCTTCAGCCAGATTTTCTTTCACATATGAGAGGACGGCCAGTAGATCTGGTAGGGCATCCAGGTAGGTATCCCTGATATTCTTCTCTGCCGCTTTACTGGCTGTTTCATTCACGATACCGTTTACCTCTTTTCCGGATCTCTGATCGATGGCCATTGCATTGAATCCCAGTTCATTTAATACGGGTGCAATATTCAGATATTCCCCGCGACCGAATCCCGCCTGATGGAACAGCAAGATAAAAGGTGCCTCTTTACCATGGACTATGTAGAGATCAGCCGTAATCGGGAGGCCATCCTGCGAGGGGAAGGTGATGGTTTCGGCAGAAATGATTGATAGGGGAATGAGGATTAAAAGAAGATAAAAGATGAGATGATTCATTTTGTCTCCTCCGTTCTTAATTAATTGCTCTCCAAATCATTACAAAGCTTTAAGTTTAAATATTTCGTCCGTAACGGGACTCTATTCACTGATAATAATTTTCACTACAACTGACATATATTTCGAAAATTAACAATCTGGATTTAGTTTCTACTCCGACCAGGAAGAAATATATTTAAGAAGACAACATTTCATGCTATTTAGCCAAGCTTCGTTAGGGACGAAATATTCTTCGAATCTATTTCATAGCCAATTAAGGTGCATCCTGTTATTTATAGAATGAGAGCATCTTAAACAATTTGAATACTACTGTCATTTTTTCAATACTCAAGCTTTATCGAGGATGCTCTGCAGAACCAACATTGTTTTAGACAAATTTTCCTTTTTACTATTTTTCAGCTCTTTCCACCTTATCCATATATCATCGTATTTATCGATATCCTGCATATCAGGTAATAAAAAATGGTGGAGCCCGGCTTTATCCGCATTTTCAAGGGTTTTTTTTAAGACGTCGGAGGTGCTCCAATTGATGCCGGTGAAAAGTTCTGTATGCGGAGAGCGCAGACCAATCAGATAATAACCACCATCCGTCGCCGGACCCAGAATCAGAGAATAGGTATGGAGTTGTTTGAAGCTATCGTTAATTACCGAAGATGACAATTCAGGGAGGTCACTTCCGATGATAACAATTCGTTGATATCCCTGAGCAAATCCATTTCCAAAAGCATGCTGCAATTTATCACCCAGATTACCCTGAGACTGCGTTGTGATTTGTCCTTTCCAATTAAGCCAGTTCCGGACCTCGGGTTCTGCATTCTCCGGCCACAGCGTAATAAGCAGATCAAAATTGTCAGGTCCCCTGAGATTTTGCAGCAGGTCTTCAACCATGGCGCGATACAATTTTTGGGCATTTTCAGCTCCAATGTCCCGGGCCAGACGGGTTTTAACCTCTCCAATTCGCGGAGCTTTAATGAATATTATAAGCAGATCAGGGCTGCTCATTTAAAGTCCAGTCGTAATCTAAAAATTGGAGTTTGGGAAAATTTTTCTTAATAAACTCTTTCTTATCCTCAGGCAGATACTTTAGGACGAATCCGATTACCCCACGATATTTTGAATCGTACTTATTTAAACTTTCTTCTACCTGTTGAGAAGCCTCAAAATCTTCATGATACCAATCCAAAATACTCGATAGATACAATTTATTTTTATCAGTGTCGAGCTTAACTTTATCAGGATTGTTGATAAAGTTAACGTTGGCCTGGTCGAGGCGCTCATCCAGGTTGTGAGGATCAAAGGCCTTATTCTCCAGCTGGGGACATCCCAGCGCAGCACAGACAAGGACCGCGTGAATACGGGGATCTCTGAATTCTTTTCGCAGTATTTCATGCTCAATCTGATTCAGGGAAATTTCTTTTCCCATCACTTTTATGAAAACAGTATCCCAGAATCCACTTATTTGCCGAATACTATTCTGGGGAAACCTTACTCTGGAGATCATACCACCATATTTAATGGGGTAATTCCGAACAATTCCCTCAATGGTAATAGCGTTATAGGCATTAATCCAGAAAGCCATTTTTTCAGCATCACTCCATGTCTCAAAATCCTGGGGGTTTAACATTTCTAACTGTTCCAGGTAGTTATTTAATAACCGTTCCTGTTTAATAGCCCGGTAATTCACCAATCCTTGCTCATCGACATACAGTTGCAGGAGAGAATTAAATGCCTCGTGGTTAAAGGAATCTTGAGCGAAACCTAATGTTGTGATTAGGAATGCTAAAAGTAATATACTTTTAATAAATTTCAAGGGTCTTTTCCTTTCTTCACTTTTCTTACTTCAATAATATCAAAATGATCTATTGAAAAATTACCATAATTTTATGTCATCTTTTTAATTAAATAAAAAATTGAGCTGGTTAAACGACCGTTAAGATCATTCAACTTTGACTGTAAAAAAATATTTCGTGGTGGATGTTGTCCTGTTTAATCCCCCTGTCGCTTAGCCAATGGC
>CBDUVK010000170.1:0-6473 GCA_965370645.1 uncultured bacterium | reverse complement strand
ATTTTCCGATAATCTTTTGTAGACCGGATATCGGTGATTGGTTTTATCTCCTGCATCAGTTGTTCTGATGCTTGTTTTATAACCTCTAAATCAAAATCCTTTTGATTCAGTAACTTCTCAGTCAATCGCGCCCTTTTGACCTGGGCAGATACACTGCCGGCACATATCCGGACATCCTGAACGGTAGTGCCTCTTTTCCAACCCAATAGAGCCAGAGAGAGCTTACTGATGGCCATAGAATAGCGCTGGCCCACTTTGCGAAAATACCAATAAAGATCTGGTTGATCGGGATATGGCAGGTATATGAAGGCAATATATTTATTGTCACCCAGGCTTGTCTCGCCTGGGCCCAGCATCACCTTATCAAGAGACAACCGCTCAAACTCACCCTTGCGGCGGGGGCCGATCCATAGCTCGGCCTTGAGAACTGAAAGGACTGGCAGGGTATCGCCGGCCGGTGAGGCATTGGCAATGTTGCCACCCAAGGTAGCGCGATTTTGGATCTGAATGGAACCAATTTGCCGGCAGGATTCGATTAATATCGCAAATTTATCCTGCATCACCGGATGCTGAACCAGATCTGTTATGGGCAATGAAGCACCGATCAAGATCCCCTGTTCTTCAATCTGAAGTGTTTGGCGCATTTCCTTAACAGTGTTCAGATTGATCAAACAACGGGCGGTACTCCAATGAGTTTGATGAATCATTATATCCGTGCAACCGGCCACATAGGTGACCTGCTGACTGATGTTTCTCAGTGTCTCATCCAGTTCTTCAAGCTGAGCAGGTGCATATGTTTTGATGAGGTCACTCATTTCCGAAAAATCTCCTGAATTCCGGATATAATCTCTTTTTCATCCTGCACGGCATCGACCACTTCCAATATTTTTGTATAACCGGTACAGCGGCAGATATTTCCAGCCAACCCATGGGTAATTTGCTCTATCTGGAACGGGGGAAGATTCTCGTTGAAGAAGGCAACAATAGACATGACCACACCAGGTATACAAAATCCACATTGAACGGCGCCTTGATTTATAAAAACTTCTTCCAGCGCTGTAAACACCGGCAGAGCCTGGATGCCTTCAATGGTCCAAATCCGGCTATCGGGGAGTTGCAGGGCCGGAACCAGGCATGAATTGACACGCCGACCGTTCAGGAAAACCGTGCATGACCCGCACTCGCCCTTCCCGCAACCCTCCTTGGAACCGGTCAGATTTAAATCATCGCGCAATATGTCCAGAAGGCGTTTCCTGGGATCAACATCCAGAGTGACTTTTTGCTGGTTGAGGATAAATTGTATTTTCATATGTGTCCGTGTTTGTTTTGATCTATAAATTAGTGATTCGTACTCTAAATATGAAAAAAATGATAGATTTGATATTTGCTCGTCATCTCGAGCGACTGATCACTCATACTTTTCATACTTTGATTACCTTATGATATGTAATTTTGAGTGCTCGGGAGTCGAGAGATCTTTCAATTAGATGTTCTTTAAAATAATTCTTCATACAAATCTTTCCATTCCGGATTCATCGATTCAATTAGTTTGATCTTCTTTTCTCTCCTCCATCTCTTTAATTGTTTTTCCCTTTTTATGGCTGTCTCAGGATCATCATGTACCTCATAGTAAACTAACATTTTGATATGGTATTTCTTCGTGAAACCGGATACCACACCTTCCCGATGTTCCCATATTCTTCTTCTCAAATTGCTTGTTATACCAACGTATAAAACTTTTTTAAAGCTAGAAAGGATATAGACATAGAAAGATTTGTTTCCCATATAACAATTATCTACAAAAATAAAGTAAAAAAGAAAGATCTCTCCACTCCGTTCCTGCCAGCAGGAACTTCGGTCGAGATGACCGCATGTCTTAACCCTAGAAATACTTAACTTTTACCAGAATGACTTTTTGAAAATATTTTCTCACTATCCCGCTCAAAAATGCCGGCCAGATATTCCGGTAAAACCGGGATTTCATTAAACTCTTCACCGAATATCATCCACAGGGCAGATATCACAGCCGGAGCTGCACCGACCAGGGGGAGTTCCCCCAGTCCCTTGGCGCCAAAGGGACCATAAGGATAAGGATTCTCGATCACACTGATGTCGAATTCCGGCGTTTCAGTCACCGTTGGAATTATATAATCGGTGAATCCGGTGATATCGAAATGGCCGTCCTGTAATTGAACCTTTTCATAAAGCGCATATCCGATTCCCTGCAGCGTACCTCCCTGAATCTGGGCTACCACCTGATCGGGATTTATCGCTTTACCAACATCATGACTGGTCGAAAAATGAACCACTTTCACTTCAAAAGTAACCGGGTCTACCTCTATTTCTGCAACTGCAGCTGCCCAGGAGAAAACCGGATAAGCATCCCCTTTCCAGTGAATATCGTCAAATTGAATAATCGGTGGGTGATGATATTGTTTTTCAACTACCAGACCGCTACAATAACAGGCGGCTTCCTGAAAAGCGAGTTTTTGTGATTCACACCGGAAAAATCCCCGGTTGTACCGAAAATTTTTACCGGTTTCCTGCTTTAACTTTTTCTTGATCTCCCGGAGAATATCTTTAGATGCTTCAATCAGCAACGATCCAACAATCATGGTGGTACGGGATGCAACCGTGGGGCCTGAATCCGGCACCAGATCTGTATTAATTTCAGAGAGCAAAATCAACTCCAGCCCGACTTCCAGGGCCTGTGCCATAATCGAAGGAATGACAGTCTGTTCGCCCTGACCCATCTCAGTGGCGGCAGAAAATATCTTCACCCGGCCATCGGGCTCAATTTCTACCCGGATTTTACCCTGAATTTTATTTTCACCGGTGCCGGTAAAGCCAGCGCCATGCTGGGATACTGAGATACCCATTCCTTTTAATTTCTCACCAGGTTTTAGATTTGTAAAGTTTTTGTTCCTCAGATTCCGGATGATATCTTTATTGTGTTGCAGATAATCCTGATATTTCTCACGATAATTACTTCTCTGAAGTACATCATTAAAAGTCTCTTTAGCCGAGACACTGTATTTTAAAACCTGACCGGTGGCTGTTTTCTGTCCTTTTTTGATCAGATTTTTCTCTCTGACTTCCTGCGGAGGCAGATTCAATTTTAAAGCAATTTTTTCTATCAGCATCTCAATGGCGAAAATAGCCTGGGGTCCGCCAAACCCCCGAAACGCTCCACTGGGAACAGTATGCGTAGCCACCGCTTTGGCAAGAATCCGGACATTGGGTATGTAGTAACTTCCCAGGGCAGTAAGAGCACTGCGTGCCAGAACAACTGGTGAGAGGGTACAATAGGCACCACCATCCAGATAAATAGTCAGTTCTGCTCCCAGGATCCGACCATCTTTTTTGACATACGCCACATCTTCATGGTAGGAAGGATGGCGCTTGGTGGTTACCTGCACATCTTCCTCCCGGTCATAAAACATCCCCACCGGACGTCCTGATTTGGCAGCGAGGAGGGCAACATGACCGGCCATCAACGAGGGATAATCCTCTTTTCCACCAAATGCTCCACCTGTGGGGGCCTGGATTACCGTAATCCGTTTCTTTCCTGCAAACATGGTGTTTAGAGCGTTTTTGACATAATAGGGGCACTGCAAAGATCCATACAGCGTGATATGATCCTCCTCAGGAACAGCAATAACGCCCTGTGGCTCTAAGTAGAGGTGTTCCTGAAAACCAGTCCGAATTTCTATCTCAATGGTTTCATCCGCCTGTAGGCAGACCTTCTCAACATCACCACGACTAATGGCAATCTCTTTAAAGATATTATTATTTTTATAAATATTGGTGAAACTCAGCTCGGAGTCCAGTACATCAAAAACGGCAGGCAATGGTTGGTATTCAATCTGAATATTCCGGGCTGCTTCTTCCAGCAAGTTTTGATTCTCTGCAGCCAGTAAAGCCACCGCCTCACCCCGGTATTTCACAATTTTTTCCGCCAGAAAGGGCATATCGTCTTCCAGCATCGCAACAAAATTAGTGGGGATTTCCCGGGGTATAACTGTGACCAATTTTTTCCAGTTAAAAGCAGGATCAAAATGGATATTAAGTATGCGGGCGTGGGCATGTGGAGAACGGATTGTTTTTCCATACCACATTCCCGGGATTTTCATATCTTTGATATATTGAATTTTACCCCGGATCTTTGCCCCGGCGTCCACCCGCCGCTCTAATGAATTCAATTTATGTTTTTTACTTTTAGGCATCTTTATATTATTAATTCCCATTTATTTCGTCTGATAATGGGCTTTCCATTCCTCAGGAGAACGCGGTTTTAAAGGTTTATTCCAACGTTGTAATGATGCCACATCTTTTAAGCCCAAACCGGTAAAGAGAATTAGAATTCTCCCGGTGATGTCATTGCGCATTTGCAGAAACCCGGCCAGACTTGCGGCAGCAGCTGGCTCTACCAGTATACCCACCTTGCGTGCAATTAGCTGCTGTGCCTTGATGATTTCCTCATCAGAAACACTCACTGCGGAACCCCCGGTATCTTTCACCGCCCGCGCAGCCATATACAGATTCCGGGGTGCTCCTGCACAAATGCTATCTGCTAATGTCTGAGCCGGCGAATAGGTAAATTTATGGTCAGAGAGGTAGCGGACCAGTGCGTTGCTCCCTGCTGCCTGAACGGCCATCAAGCGGGGAAATTTTTCAATCCATCCCAGCTTCTTCAATTCCCATAAGCCTTTGTAAATTCCGGAAATGATTACGCCATCCCCCACCGGAACAAAAATCACGTCTGGCATTTGCCCCCCGCTAAGAATATACAGATCATAGGCAGCGGATTTTTTACCTTCTACAGTTAGTGGATTATAGGCGGTATTTCGATTATACCAGTTTAATTTGTCTGAAATTTCCAGGCAGGTATCGAATGCTGCATCGTAATCCCCTTTCACCAGATGGATCTCTGCACCATATGCCTGGATCTGAATACGTTTACTCTCAGGAATGTTGTCCGGTACCCAGATTGATGATTCCAATCCCAGACGGACACAAATTCCTGCCAGTGAAGATCCGGCATTACCGGTGGAGGCAGCCGCAATTTTACGAATACCGAGCTGAATGGCCTTCAATCCAACCAGAATAGAGGCACGGTCCTTGTAGGAAAAAGTTGGATTTCTGGTCTCATCCAGAAAATATAACGATTGCCC
Organism: uncultured bacterium; assembly: GCA_965370645.1. Classification (GTDB taxonomy): domain Bacteria; phylum Calditrichota; class Calditrichia; order RBG-13-44-9; family RBG-13-44-9; genus RQOF01. The sequence goes on along the minus strand of CBDUVK010000170.1, from coordinate 1,299 downwards.
GGAGAGATCAAACTGGCCATACGGGTTGGAGGGCAAGCTCAATTTAGAATAGACCGTCTCCGTAATTCCTGGCAATTGGAATCCGGATGTTTTCGATTTGTAAGGTAGAGGCCATAATTGAGGATAATACCAGGGCATTCCTGCAGGATATCGCAGGAAATCCCGGGAACTCATCTGCTTTCTGATATTTTCATAATCATAATCAACCCATAACACCCCCTGAAGGGGTTGCTTTACTTCCCATTTACCGCATGATGGACAGAGATATTGAAAGTTTTTTTCAATATCAGTTGCAGAAAACTCCTTCTCACAGGAAAAGCAACGGTATATATAATGACTCATATTAATCAAGATCCAGTGTTCTGATTATAAGATTAGTGATAACAACGCTTTTTGGACATGGAGTCTGTTTTCAGCTTCCTGATAAACCACCGAATGGGGACCATCAATGACTTCCGGTGTCACCTCTTTTCCCCGATCAGCTGGCAGCGGATGCATGTATATAGATTTCGATTTTGTTAATTCCATTTTAGCCTTGTCGCAAATCCACTCGGGATATTTTTCAATCAGTGCCAACCCTTCTTCCTGATTCTCAGTATGAATATGAGGTCCCCATGATTTGGGAATGACAATATCAGCATCCTGAAAAGCATCCTCCATATTGTGACTGATTTGAAATTTAACATCCTGCTCTTTTGCATTGGCCTGTGCCTGTTTTACAATATTCTCCATCAACTTGAATTCCTTAGGATAAGCAAGAGTGACATCAATTCCAAATCGCGGCATCATTAATATTAAGCTTTGGGGAACAGATACCGGGCGCATATAATTGGGAGCATAGGTCCAGCTTACCCCCAGTTTAAGGCCACGGGTATTATCACCAAAATGTTCCCGTATGGTGAAATAATCCGCCAAAATCTGAGCAGGATGGTAAATATCACACTGCATATTTACCAGAGACACCGAACTTCCCTGCTGCAGATCTCTTAAATATTGATTTCCCACCCCATATTTGCAGAACCGGACTGCAATTCCCTGTAGATAGCCGGAGAGCACCTTGGCGGTATCATATGCATCCTCACCATGAGAAATCTGCATCGTTTCCGGAGCAAAGTATAAGCTGTGTCCTCCCAATTGAGTCATTGCCACTTCAAAGGAAGTGCGGGTACGGGTTGAGGGATCAAAGAAAATCATACCTAGCGATTTTCCTTCCAATTGATGATTGTATTGTCCTGCAGCAGCATCCGCCTTCAAACTTTTCGCCAGCGCGAACAGCGTTTCCAGCTCTTCAATTTCCCA
>CBDUVK010000169.1:0-6491 GCA_965370645.1 uncultured bacterium | reverse complement strand
ACTCGGTACTCGAAGCTCGGTACTCGTTACTTGTTAAATCATGGATGATTTAGTCCCGGTAATTTGACTGGATTGAGAGGTCCATGTCGGGAATCCTGGATCCTGGATTCTTTCATTATCGAAGATGATTTAACGAGAAACGAGGGACTAGAAACGAGAAGCGAGAGACGAGAAACGAGCATCGATTTATAATTTAAAATATTATCTGCGTCATTTACGTTTTTGCGTGATGAACAATTCAGGATTGAAATAATAAAACCCGGATAAGATTAATCCGGGTCTGATGAGAATAAAATGTATCTGAATATATTTAGCCTGCTTAATTCATAAAATGAGTAATTTTTTAATTAACGCTAGTATAATCAATATCTTAGCCTTGCCACGGTTTTTCCCGAAGGGATTCCTAATGGAAAAAACCGTGGCAAGAGATGAATGAACAATTATTTGATTTCTTGCAAATTTATGAATTAAGCAGATCAGTTTACATTAATATTCTTGCTGTCTTCGGTGAGCTGAAAAGTTAATTCTTTTTTGTTATTCAATTTGATTTTTATGAAGGATCCATCTGCAAATTTATCACGCAATATTTCATCCGCCAGAGGATCTTCGATATGTTTTTGAATCGCCCGTTTAAGCGGCCTGGCACCCAGAATGGGGTCAAAACCCTGGTCTGCAATAAATTCTTTTGCACCATCGCTCAAATCCAGGGTAATACTTCTTTCCAGTAATCTTTGACCCATCTCGAGCATCAGTAAGTCCACGATTTTGATAATTTCCTTTTTGCTCAATTTGCGGAAAAATATATAATCATCCAATCGGTTAAGAAATTCCGGATTGAATAGGCGGCGGAGTTCCTCTGAGATTTTATCTTTCATCACGTTGTGTTCGGAGTCATCCTCTTGTTGGGAGAAGCCGATGGAAACACTCTTTTTCACCTCACGGGTACCAACATTTGAGGTCATAATCAGGATAGTATTGCGAAAATCTACCTTGCGTCCCAGGCTATCGGTGAGTTGTCCTTCATCCAGGACCTGCAGGAGAATGTTAAATATATCGGGATGGGCCTTTTCCAATTCATCGAACAAAATGACCGAATAAGGATGTCGCCTGACTTTCTCGGTTAATTGTCCACCTTCCTCATATCCCACGTACCCCGGAGGTGAACCCACCAGTCTGGAAACCGAAAATTTTTCCATATATTCAGACATATCTATTCTGATGAGGGCATCTTTTCTTTCAAATAGATATCCTGCAAGAATTTTTGCCAGATGAGTTTTTCCAACCCCGGTAGGACCGAGAAACATAAAAGATCCAATGGGTCGATTGGGATCCTTCAATCCGGTACGTGATCGTCGAATGGCTTTGGAAATTGTTTCAATGGCTTCGTCCTGCCCAATCACCAGTTTTTTCAGGGAATTTTCAATTTCCATCAACTTGGCAGATTCGCTTTTAGCGACCCGGCGAACCGGGATACTGGTTATCATGGAGACGACTTCAGCAATATCTTCTTCAGTAACTTCGGCTGGTTTACTCTCTTCCTCCCGCTCCCATTTATTCCTTTCGAACTGCAACTCTTCCTGCAATCTTCTCTCAACATCACGCAATTTAGCTGCTTTTTCAAAATTTTGCTGGCGAGCGAACTGCTCCTTTTCCTGACGCACTTTTTCAATACGCTGTTCCAGGTCGAGTATTTCCTTGGGAACCACAATACTGGAAATATGTACCCGTGAACCTGTCTCATCCAGTACATCGATCGCTTTATCGGGGAAATTCTTATCAGTCATATAGCGATCGGATAGCCGTATGGTGGACAGCAGGGCCTCATCGGTATAGCGCACATTATGATGCTCTTCATATTTGGGTTTAATGCACCGCAATATTTCAAGTGTTTCTTCCGAAGTTGTAGGTTCAATCATAACCTTCTGGAAACGTCGTTCCAATGCACCATCTTTTTCAACATACATTCGATATTCATCCAGAGTTGTTGCACCTACACATTGCAACTCTCCCCTTGCCAGTGCCGGTTTAAACATATTGGAGGCATCCAGGGAACCTGATGCGCCACCTGCACCAACGATGGTGTGCAATTCATCGATAAACATGATCACATCATCCGCTTTTTCCAGTTCCCCCATAATCGCTTTCATGCGCTCTTCAAATTGACCACGATATTTTGTCCCGGCTACAATACTTCCCATATCCAGGGCAATTATTCTTTTATTATGTAAAACACGAGGTACTTTTCGATCGATTATCCTGATGGCTAATCCCTCGGCAATGGCAGTTTTTCCAACTCCTGGTTCACCTATCAACACAGGATTGTTCTTCTTACGCCGACTTAGTATTTGAGCAACTCTTTCAATAATTTTATCCCGCCCAATGATGGGGTCAAGCTTTCCCTGGGTTGCTAATTGGGTTAAATCTCTTCCAAAATGATCCAGGGCAGGTGTTTTGACTTTTTGAGGCGAGCTTCGCTGAGAATTGCTCTGCGAAGAGATTGGTTTACCCTCCAAAATATTTTTTAAATCATTGTATACAATATTATAGTCAATATTAAAACTCATCATAACCTGAGCAGCTAATCCTTCTTTTTCCTTCAGTAAAGATAAAAGAAGATGCTCGGTTCCGATGATGTCCGATTTAAAATTTTTGGCTTCCAGGTAGGTAACCTTAAGAACCTTTTCTGCTCTTTTGGATAAGGGCAGATTTCCCAGGGTCATCATTCCACCCGCGGGACCTGAAGCTTCCTCCAACCGTTGTTTTAACTTCTCAACATCTATACCAATATTCTTTAATATTTTTATGGCTATTCCTTCACCCTCTTTAATAATCCCGAGGAAGAGATGCTCAGTTCCAATGAAGTCATGACCCAATCTCATAGCCTCTTCTTTAGAATAGCGGATAACTTTCTGCACCCGACTGGTGAAGTTATTTCTCATTGAAAACCCCAACATTATGCAATAACCCCTTCTCTTTAATAGGCTTTTCCAATTTACACTTCATCTCTCTTCTAAGCAATAGTAAACCTTAGAATTACCTAAAAGTTCTTAGTTCATTTAAGATAATGATGAACTGTTTTATAAAAATAGAGATCTCCCTGACTATATTTCACAATGATTAATATCTATATTATCGAATACAATTCAAATAAAATTACAATGAAGATTTCATTGTCTTATCCATCGTTATTTTACCATTGAATGGTAAAAAACGATTTCGGGTTCCCTTATTAAAAAGTAGCCCGTTTTATGTCAACTCAGCACTCCTACTCCAGAATAATTTATTATTTTTAGAAAAGAGTGTGCCTAATCACAGAATGTATTGAAAGTTTTATTATTATTATATTGATTTTATTTATCTGTTGATCTATAATAATAAGGAACTCTACAATATATAAGCTGTTTAACAACTGTTAAGCGAAAGGAGAAATCATGAAAAAAATTGTATTCAAGATTTTTCCAATAGTGATACTTCCTATCTTCCTGCTCAGTTGTTATACCCAGATGAAACTCGCCAATCAGCAGATCGAAGAACCTGTACCGGTTTATGTCGATGAAGAATATTATTATTTGGACAGTACCCAATCTGAAATCGGTTCCGTAACGAACATATATGTCTATACTCCTCCTTATTATTACGATCCCTGGTACAATCCCTGGTATGATCCCTGGTACTGGAGACCAAGCTCGCACTGGGGCTGGTATGTAGGTTTTTCTTTCTATTGGGGCGATCCCTACTGGTACCCCTGGGGATGGCACGGGAGATGTTGTTATCCCTATGTCGTTCCATATGCCGGTTATTTTCCACCATACTATTGGAATCCCTATTATTATCCACCTTATTATCATCACGATTCGCGGAGTTACGCAAAAAGACCTTTCGATCGACGATCGCCGGTGTCTCCCCGATCAGTGGCTCGTGGCGGGGGGCGGGGAGGTAATACACCAGTTGCAAAGGAAATTGATCCCCGAACCACGCGTACTGCCACCAGAGGAATTGCAACAACATCTGGTACAAGGGGATCGAGCGGAAATTCCAGCCGGATTGTACGAAGAGACCTGGAAGGTAAAAGGCTCGTTACTCGAGACGATGCCTCTTCCCGCCAAACAATCACAAAAAGAACCAGCAGAAGTTCATCGAATCGAACGGCAGTTAAATCAAGAAGTTCATCCAGGAGAAGCAGCGGATATAAACCTAAATCTACCAAAAGCAGAAGCTCGGCTTCTTCAGGTTACAGTAACCGAAGAAGCAGCAATAGATCATCAGGTTCCTACAAACCCAGCAGCAGTTCCGGCGGTTCCCGGTCTTCGTCCGGACGAAGCTCAAGCGGAAGCGGATCATCAAGCTCAGGATCAGGTTCCAGAAGTTCCAGTGGAGGCGGTTCCCGGACTTCTACACGGAAGTAGGATATACAGGATATTGATGTTTTCTGATTTGCATTTAATTTCTAACCTGGCAAATTTATTTACGGGATGTCCTTTAGCTTTAGGGTATCCCGTTTTCAATTTATAAAAACATAATCATTTGAATATGGAGAATTAAAAATTATATGGTAAATTAATCTCCCGGATGAAGCGATTGACTAAAACAAATTTTAACGGAAAATTTCCAGACGTTTCGTTCTCCTGGAACTTTCTTTTAAAGATACCATTATTAATTATAATCAGCGTGGCAACCTGAATTGATAACGCTCAGGAGCCCATGAGATCACGAAATAAGAAAATTCAGAATTCTCAGAAGTGATTAAAAAACAGGGTGAGTTAATCAAGCGGGTTTATTACATTTTTGAACCGATAATCAACCAGGCATTCATGAGAGAAAGAAGGATATTATGTTCCGTAAAAATATTGATATAATTCAATTTGCTGTAATTGCTATTATCTGTCTACTTCTGTTTTCTCAGTTTACCATTGCCCAGGGTCCGGACGATGCTATTCGAATCCTTGACAACCAGATCGGATTCGGTGCAAGGGCACTGGGTATGGGAGGTGCCTATACGGCTGTCGCAGAAGATTATTCTGCTATCTATTGGAATCCTGCCGGTCTTGCTCAAATCCGAAAGATGGAATTCTGGATGGGTTTCTCACACCTTTATAAAAGCAATGATATCGATTTTAACGGCTCAAAAACTCAATCTTCTACCAGTGCGACTAAATTTAATTCTTTTGGACTGGCATTTCCCGTTCCTACCTACCAGGGAAGCCTGGTCTTTGCCTTGGGATATCAGAAGATCAAGGATTTCGAATACTCCAATGAATATCAGGGAGTTTCCGATACCGGCACTGCCTGGTTATCATTTGATGGTGTCGATATTAATAATCCGGAGGATATTTATGACTTTTGGGGAGAAGATGTTGTAAAAACCGGACTCACCACCGATGATGGATCGCTCGAGCAATGGTCGTTGGGGGGAGCAATAGATATATCACAAAACATTTCACTTGGAATGGCCCTCAATTATTGGAAAGGTACCAGTGAATATCTGGTAGAATTTAATCAATATGATCAATTCAGCCTGTTTAATCCTCCCTCAGATTTTGACGAATATCAGGAAACCCGCTATATCAACAGTAAATATTCATCGTTCAATGCAAAATTTGGCGCCATGATGCGGCTGGGAAGGATAATTCGGTTGGGATTAGGCATGGATATACCCCACACCTTTACCGTAACTGAAGATTATGGTTACGATGCATCTCTCTATTTTGATAATGGTGATGTATCTGATTTTAGTGATCAAGGTACCTTTGAGTATGAGGTAAAAACACCCTTTCGATTTCAAGCAGGTGCGACACTGAAGCTTGGCACTATTTTGGCCACCGGAAGTCTGTCATACACAGACTGGACACAATTCAAGTTCAATTCCGGAGAACTAGTGGATCAGAATAAATATTTTAAAACAGATTATCGCGGCACAGTGCAGGTAAAATTGGGTGGAGAAATTGGAATTCCATGTCTCGCATCCCAGTTCAGAGCCGGTTTGGTATACGACCCAACACCCCTGAAAGGTTATGACTTTGATTATGACCGGAAATATGTCAGTGTCGGCTATGGTGCACTTCTAGACCGGATTTTTAAGATAGATCTGGCTTATATGGTGGGATTCTGGAAACAAAACACCTTTGACGATTTGAATCCCAGCGGTCTCATTGAGGATATTCTTTATCACAAATTACTGCTGACCTTTTCCTACCGCTTCTAATATTTGGGCATCAAAGGTAAGGCTGTATATTCACTCCTTAATTGAGGGAAGAGTCGCTTTATTTTCCAAGATATTGATATACAAGAAGCCCACGCAGACCAGCAAGCCCAGTACTCCACAACCATACCAAAGCATATCCGAACCCCGGAAATCATAAATACCGGTACCTAAGAGAGGGCCAAAAACGACCGCCAGGGAAAATTGATATTAACCCGGCAATTCAGAGGTTGTGTGAAACTTTTCTTTTACAGTGAAAGACGACTCATAAAACATCAGATCAATAAAAACA
>CBDUVK010000168.1:0-6517 GCA_965370645.1 uncultured bacterium | reverse complement strand
GGCGATCGAACCGTACATTCAGGGAGTGATATGCGGGATAGCGATCTTCATTAATTTGGGACTCATCATACACCCCACGATTGAGCGCCTGGGAAGCTTCCACATCATATGGTGTGAAAGGCCTACCACCGGCATAAATCCAGCGCAGGCTGAATTCCCATCTACTGTTCGGTTTATACCCCCCTTCAATACTTACAATCAAGCGGTTATCAAATATGCGGTTCCGCCAGGTATCATCAGCACCCTGATAGCGGGTTCTAAAAAAGGAAGCACTGGCCAATCCATAGAAATCCCTGGCGAGCTTCTTCTGGATCATCAACTCGATCCCCCGGGAATATGCCTTACCCACACTGTTCAGCTGTTGGTTGTTGAACACATAACCCTGTTTATAGAATACCTCATCCAGTAAAAACAAACCGGGCTGGGTGAGATCAATGGGAAAATCGCGATAGTTTTTTTGATAAAATTCCATGGTCATTCGGGTACTGGATGTCAATAAATATTCCAATCCTGCAATATAATGGACAGCATATAAATCTTTTAAATCCCGGTTCCTGTCGGATGATACCAGAAGTAGCAGTGGTAAATTCTGATAATAAACTCCAGTTGCCCCGTTGATTTTAAACCTGCTATTTAATTGGTAAGAGAAAGCGATCCGGGGAGAGAGGTGAAAATTGTTATTGTAAGAAAAATAATCGGTCCGGATTCCCATGGTTGTGGTAAGAGATGGCATCGGTTTGAAAATATAACTGGCAAATCCACTGACTTTATGTTCCCTGATCTCCTCTAAAACATATGAAGCCGGTACTAAATTTCCAAAAGCATCCAAGTATTCTACTTGGTAATTATTGAAATCCGAGTTGAGGGCTTTTATTTCAGCGCCTATCTCCAGCGAATGATTGGGATGTAATTTAAAATGATTTACATTCCGGAAAGTGATGCTCTGTTCAAAGGATCGATTTCTGCCCAATGGATCTCCGGACCCGGTCTCATAGAAATCTTCAACAAATCTTGCACCATTATAGGTAATGGAAGTGTTGGAATATCCAATTTTCTGCCAAAGCGCTTGCCAGTTCACTCCCAACATGCTCTGGTAGTTATCCTGATTACCAAAGAAAACCATATCATTTTCAATAGCGGTTTCCTGATCCGGGCTATTGTGTTCATCAGCATAGATACCGATGAGGGTAAGCTTATGGGCAGGATTGAGATCATAAACCAGTTTTCCCTGGTAATCACCAAAGCTCGGCGCCATGGTGGAACCTACATTAACGGTTTTAACCAGGAAATCCAAATAACTACGCCGGGCAGAAACCAACCAGGAACCCTTATTTAATAGGGGTCCTTCAGCAACTCCCCCGAAACCGGCAAAATTGAGATCCAGTTGAACATCATACCTGCTTCTATTTCCCTCCCGGAAATTGATATTCATTATTGAAGAAAGTTTATCACCATAAACTGCAGAGAATCCACCGGTATGGAAATCCACATCCTCGATTAAATCCACATTTAGTATGCCGATCGCCCCACCGGAGGCCCCCTGGGTCGGGAAGTGATTGATATTGGGCATTTCCATGTTATCAATATAGAACGTATTTTCAAGGGGACTGCCACCGCGCACGATTAAATTATTGGACTGGTCATCCATCTTGGCCAGGCTGGGGAGTCCCAGGATTATACGACTCACATCGCCGGCAGAACCGGGTGCCCGGCGAATCTCCTCGCGGGAAAAATTAGCCAGGCTCAATGGCTGATCGGATTTCTGATTGAAATATCCGGCAGTCACCACCACTTCATCTGACGAAATAGCGGCCATGTTTAGCTCTGCCTGCACAAAACTGCGCCGGCCCGGACGAATTATCACATCGGTTTTAATGACAGATTTATATCCGATATAGCTGAATTGCAGAGAATAATTCCCCACCGGTACATTTTCAATCACAAACTCACCTTTCATATCGCTGGCTGCACCTAAAACCGTATTTATGATAAGAATATTTGCTCCGATGAGTGGCATCTTTGTTTCAGCATCGATGAGTCTTCCCTCAACTCTTCCGGTTGAAATATCTGATGCCTGGACTGGAACTAAGTGGATCCACTGGAACAACATCAATGAAAGCAAAAGAAAAAACCGAAACATTCTATAAATCCCCTCTATTTTATTTATCATCCATTAATTTGAGGGACAAATTTAGACCTAAGTACAGGAGAAGTCGACCATCCCCACCGGATCGAACCTGTTTGTTGGTTCAATCCCATGGGTTTGAACGATGCATAATTTTGGAGTGAATGAAAAGTGGAGAAGGGTTTAAAAATGTAGGACACCCTTTCAGCAGACATCAGCCGGGCTGGTAGGAAGCAGTGTCATCCTCAGGCATAAACGACTCTTAAATAGAAGAGTCCCAACCGGCTAAGGCAGGGGTAGATAGAAAAATGAATATAAAAATTCTGGGATAGTTTTCAAATTTGATGAAAAGAATTACTGAACGCACTATTTCTTTTCATCCCCCCAGACTTTCTCCAGATAACCTGCCCGGCCTGAACCAACTTTATAGCTGTTATAATGGAACGGGTTTTTCTTGTAATATTCCTGATGGTAGTCCTCAGCCGGATAAAACAGTTCAGCTGGAACGATCTGAGTTACGATGGGATCTTTAAATTTGCCAGATTCTTCCAGTTCTTTCTTGGAGTGAAATGCTGCCTCTTTCTGTTTTTCATCCAGGTAAAATATTGCTGTCCGATATTGTGAGCCCCGATCGGCAAATTGCCCGAAGGGATTGGTAGGATCGATGTTGCGCCAGAATACCCGAAGCAGTTCGGAATAACTGATTTGAGTGGAATCGAACTCTATTTTGACTGCTTCGGCATGCCCGGTAGTCCCTGTAGTCACCTCTTCATAGCTGGGATTCTCCACTTCCCCACCGGTATAACCTACGATGGTGGAAATGATCCCCGGTAGATTATCATAAGGCGGTTCCATGCACCAGAAACAGCCCCCGGCAAAAATGGCGGTTTGTACATTGGCAGGATTCACCTGTTGCTTTTTATCGGTTTTAATGTTTTTATCTGATTGTCCCATATTGCACCCAATAATAATAAAATTGAAAATGACACTGTAAATTAAAATAGGTTTGATGAAATTCAAGAGTAACATAAGTAATTCCCAGTTTAATTCAAAAACTGCATTTCAAAAGTCTACTTAGCAGTATCAGGAAAGTTCCAATAGCCGGAAAGTTGGTACAGTTTACATAATAACCAGGAACACTGTATTTGGTCAACCCATTTGGCACCTTGGATGCTCAACGATAGGTATAGTGAGTTTAACCCCTGAGGGGCAAGATATTGAAACCGTAACAGCATCCCATGAATAAAAGTCTCTCACAAATTCAAGCCATCTGGGATGAAGTGAACCTACCCAGCATTTCTTTGCCCTGAAGGGGTTATATTTTAGAACCAGGGGCGTAGCCCCAGTAGGAAAACATACTACGACTCTAAAGCCCCAACGGGGCGAAATAGAACTACTGTGCGGTATTATCAGTCCCAAAGGTATTTTTCATTATATTCCATACCCAGGGCTTCAAAGAAATATAGATATTCATCTCGGAATGCCTTCTTTTGGTGATGCACTTTCTGATTAGCGATATATCCCTTAACCACTTCAATACCAGATTCCCCAATCCCAAATGCAGCATAGCCATTCTGCCAGTAGAAATTTCTATAAAGGATCCCTTTCGTTTTAATCCATTTTGAAGAACTTTTTTTGACTTCCTCAATCAGGTCCGCTACGGTAACTTTACGAGAAAGTATACTTAACATATGAACATGATCTGGCATGCCATTGATGGCAAGACAGGGCGATTCATACTCTCGAAATAGTGAAGCCATATATCTGAATAACTCCTTTTCAATTTCGGGTCGTATGAATGGTTGACGATATTTTGTGCCCCAGACAAAATGTATCGGGATGCGGGCCAGACTCTGTGGCATAGAGGCTTTTCTATTTAGCTTTTTATTTTGATAATTATTTCGCCCCTCCAGAGCTTTACATTTTTCTTATGTTTCCTTCACCGAGGACAATGTCCTCGGTTAGACGATATCGCACCTTCGGTGCTTGGTTTTTACCTATAATGAATGGCAAAGAAGATGCCACAATTTTCTTTAACTGTAGAAACTAAAATCTTGCCGGAAATAAAAGGAACTCCAATACCTACTGCCCCAAAGGGGCTGAATCGAATAACAAGGGGCGAAGCCCCGGAAGAGAAGTAACAGAAGAATCTTCAAGCCCCAAAGGGGCGAAATATATCCGGCAGAAAAGATATATATCAATTCCTTTGGCCTTAATAATAGACAGCAGTAACTTTATCCTATCCGATACGTAGAGATTTGCTGAATAACGAAACAAAAAAATCTCAATATGAGCGTAATGAAAAAATTAAGCGCTCTACAGAAAAACCCGACCCCTGTTTTTACTCGCTTTCTTCTCCAAATATGAGAAAAATGAGATTCCCCTTCATTCATCAAACAACCTTGTGTGAAAATCGCTGGGATAGGAAATGCATTTAAAATGAAGATTAATATTCATTATAATTCAAAGGAATGTCACATGCATAAGCTATATTGCTATTTCCTACTATTACTCGCGAGTATTTTATTCTTTTCCTGTCAATCCCATAAGCAGGAAGTAGGCCTGAGCGAAGTGGCCCGTTCGGAAAACCTAGGGACAGGCATCGCCGTATCAGAGGAAGATCGCATATTTGTAAACTATCCGCGTTGGTCACCACAGACCACGATATCGGTCGCCGAAGTAATTTCGACCGATAGTACAAGGCCCTATCCGGATAATGAATGGAATCGATGGAATCCCGATCTTAAACCTGAAGATCATTTTATTTGTGTCCAGAGTGTTTATATTGACCGCAAAAATTATCTATGGATTCTGGACGCCGCGAATCCACTTTTTCAGGGTGTTGTCAGCAGCGGAGCAAAACTGATCAAAATCGATTTACAAAATGATCAGATCGTTCAGAAAATTTCATTCGATAATCAGATCGCACCTGAAGGGAGTTATTTAAACGATGTGAGAGTTGATACCAATCGCAATTATGCCTATATCACTGATTCCGGTGAAGGGGCCATTGTGGTGGTCAACCTCGCCACGCGCGAAGCCCGCCGTCTACTGGATGATCATTTCTCCACCAAAGCGGAGGATATCACATTTACTGTTGAAGGCCAACAACTCAACCTGAAAGTACATTCTGATGGTCTGGCATTGGATCCGCAAAATCAGATCCTATATTATCAGTCGCTTACTAATCGGCGCCTTTACCGGATTGACACTAAATATCTGAGAGATTTTTCTATTTCAAACACCCGGTTAGGAGAGAAAGTAGAATTCGTGACCGATCAGTGGTATCCGATGCGATTGAATTTGATCAAAAGGGAAATCTTTATTTAACCTCTCTGGAGTATAATGCCATCCGGAAATATACCCCGGGGGAAATATTGAAATGGTAATCCGGCACGACCAACTTAAATGGCCGGATAGTTTCTCAATCACACCAGGCGGGACAGTGTACGTCACCACCTCACAATTACATCTGGGAAATGCCCGGATTGAACCGTATAAAATTTTCAAGCTTATGCCTTGATCTGTTGAAAATTTACCTTAAAAGAGGGACTAATATGAAACTCAAACTTTTAACCTTACTAACTCTTGTTTCTATATCTTACCTATTCACTGTCAGAACCATCAACACCTTTTTATCGGGGATATTTATGGCTCCCTTTATGGTGAAGAGTGTACAAATTTTATCTTTAGCAGCAAATCTTATCTTGTTGGTTTTTTATTTCTTATTCCTGCTTGAGTATGTCCAAAAGGAACAGAAGAAGTTACATTTTGCCAGTGTCCTGGCTATTGCCAGTTCAACCGTAATGAGTTTTCTTTACATCCGTGGGCTGTTTATGGTTTTTCCGGCCTGGTCTTCTCCACTCTACGATACATCGCCCTCACTCTTTCAGGTTTTTCACTCACCCCTTTTCTCGGCAAATGTTCCGGTGATCGGTTGGATAAACAGCTTAATATTTTTATTTTTCCTGACTGCATTTCATAGTGAGGCCACCGGGATTGAGAAAACTCCTCTTAAAAAAGCAACCCGCAATGCAATCATCGGAATAGTAATTTTGATTTTTTTTCAAACCATTTTAGTTGGTATGCGGTTGTTCGCAGGCGGGCTGGAGTGGATGCTTCCTTTCTCTTTCTGGATTTCAGCACTTCTGTTTCCGGTCTTTATGATTGTATTTGTTCTCAAATACAATTTTTTCCTAAACTTGTATCGAACTCTGCCAGATTAAATTCTTGTTTCTTTTTCCTTTCGGTTGAATTTCTCTTGTTTTCAACAAATTTCAAATTTACTTTGAAATTTTTAACAATTTAAACTAATCATGCTTAATCCATCATAATAATCTTTCATAAATAAATGTCATCGTGGTTTGAATAAGAAATTCATAGATATTCAGG
>CBDUVK010000167.1:0-6527 GCA_965370645.1 uncultured bacterium | reverse complement strand
ATCAATGGCAATGAATTATTTGTCATTTGCTGAACTTTGCGCCATTTTTTTTATTGCCGGAAAAATCCGTTCCAGTTCTTTCTTTATCTCACCAAATACCTTGCGGTAAAAATCGAGTGACAGACCAATCGGATCTTCAATTGAGTAGGAAAACAGTTCATCTTCCATTAAATATTCCTTCAGAGTATATATTTTATCGTGGTGAGCGGAATACAGGTATTTTAGCTTCTCGGCGTGGTCAACCGTCATACAAAGCACCAGCTCAGATTTTATCATCATATCCGGAGTAATTCCCTGAGAACGGTGTGATTGCAGGTCTAATCCAATTTCCTTGGCAACAGCAATCGAAAAATCGGAAGCTTGCTCTCCTTCTATTCCCAATAGTCCACCGGATGATATCTCAATTACCTCATCCAAACCATCCTGAGTAACAAAATTTTGAAGAATGACTTCCCCCATTGGGCTGCGGCAAATATTTGCTGTGCAAACAACCAAAATTCTGATCATATTTAAACTCTTCCATTATGAAAACCTTATGCAAAACAAGCAAATCTATTCAAAAATTAATAAACTTTTAGATTCCCGCCAGATGATTGCGGGAATGACAGAGAATTATGGTGTCATTCCCGAGATTTTTTGTCGGGAATCCAATATTGTTTCAAATTTTTATGTTATGTAATTTCAAAGTTTCAATCCAGTAAAACGGTTTTCAATTTGTATGTTAATTATGCAATTTATTAGAGCCCTGCAATCCGTTTCTCTATTTCCTGCCAGGATAAGGCCCCATGCCTTACCTGTTTAATAGCTTCAGATTTTAGATCTAATTCCAATATAGTTGAGGCTATTTTTTCCTGCGTTGGTCCACCATCAAGAATTATCGAAACTTGCTGCTTGAGATCCCGGGGTAAATCCCGGGCAGCTAATGCGGGAGGTTTTCCACTGAAATTTGCACTGGTTGTTATGAGAGGAGTTCCGGTACATTCCAGCAGTCTTTGACTGAGAATATGGTCAGGATAACGAAATCCGAGTTTTGGGAATTGATCCCAATAATCTGAATGAAGGTTCTTGTTCCGGGGAAGCAAGATGGTAAGAGGAGCAGGTAACAATCTTATTAATATTTCCTTTAACCAGGCTGAAGCTGTTAGACCACTGATTTCCAGAATTTGATCGATATCATTGACCATAATGGACATAGGATGATTATCCGATCTTTTTTTGATATCCAAAATTTTTTTCCTGGCCGTCACGCTCTGAAAAACAGCTGCAAATCCATAGACGGTTTCAGTTGGATGGATGATGACTTCTTCATTTAAAAGTGCCTGTGAAGTCATTTCCAGTACCTGCAGTTCAGGATTATCCTGATTAACTTTTAAACTCTGCATCAATCATATCCCGGGCTGTCTGAAAAACCTGGCTGGGTAAAATGTCTCGCATACATTTAAAGTGTCCCAGAGGACATTTGACTCGCCCATGATCCGTACAGGGGCGACAATCCAGTTCAGTTATTTCAATTATCTTATTCTTTTTTCCATACGGGAAAAAACCAAATGCCGGCACGGTAGAGCCAAAAATGGTAATGACCAGTGTTTCAACCGCAACACCCAGGTGTGTGGGAGCACTATCATTACTAATTAATAAAGATGCCTGACGGATCAATTCTGCAGATTGCCGTATAGAAAAGATGCCCATTGCATTAAAAATTCCATTACCTGAAGAGTTCATAATTCCTGGGGCAAGGTTTTGATCCTGCTGAGCACCAATTAATATTATCGGAATTCCCATCTCGTTAATTTTTTTTGCCAGGACTCGCCAATGATCTTCCGGCCACCTTTTGGTGGGCCAGATTGAGCCGGGAGCAAAACAGACAAAAGGTCTGTTTTTAGCAAGATTAATACTATTGAGCCAGTTTGAAACCGTTTCCAGATCCTCAGCGGTGCTATTTATTTCCGGTAGCGATATCTTTGTCGGCAATATCCCAATTGGTTCAGTTAAGGAAATATTACGCTCTATTTCGTGGAGATTTTTGGGATAAACCACCCGGTCGGTGAAAAGAAATTTACCAGCACTCCGGTCAAAACCGATACGTTGCGTTATTCCTGCAAGGAAAATCAGGACTGCACTACGCAGCGAGCGATGCGGAACCAAAGCAAGATCATATTTTTCTGATCTTAAGTGTTGCGAAAATTTAAATAACTGGATTATTCCGGAATTTTCTCCCCGTTTATCGAAAATCCATAATTTGTCGACATAGGGCAACGTCTCAACTAATTCTTTGGAGGCAGGAATAGTAACAAAATGAATTTCAGCACCGGGAAACTGTTCGGAAACAACTCGAATGAGAGGAATTGTGAGTATAACATCACCAATGAACGCCGTCTGGAGAATGAGAATTTTGTGAATGGTGGAGTGATGGTTTTCTGACAAAGTTCATACACCTGAATTTGTAATCTATCGTTTAGTGTACCCGGGAGAAATGTTCATGAACTATCTTCCACTGATCATTTATCAGTTGGAAAACATGTGTTCCCCTGCCCGGGATTTCCATCCTTCGGCTTCCGCTTCGCAGAGTTACACGCCAGTAAAAACTCAAAATAGCGGTGTCATCATAATGGGATGCATGTGGATCAATAATTTCATAGGTTACCGACTCAGCCTCAGTAAGATAATATTCAAATGTTTTTTTGAGTTCCTCTTTGCCCCGGAAACGGTCATGTTCAGTTGAGGAAAATCCTGAAATATCTTCATGAAAAAAATCCAATATTTCGGCTAAATTTTTCTTATTGAATGCTTTCGCACAGTTCTCTTCAATCCCCACGAGCTGCTCTAAAATATCTTGCATGGCTCCTCCAAAATTTGTGATACTTGTTTGAATTGATTGAGATGTTTATAGAATTAAGCAAACTAAAATACCTTGTCATGATGATGAATGATAAATACTACCTTAAATTAACAAATTTTAAGAAAAAATCAAGTAGACAGGATTTGATTAATTTTTAGAGGATACAAATTTCAACAAATCATTGAGATCAAAGGGCTTTCTTAGGTAGGCATCGATACCAATCTCTTCAAGTTCAGATTTTTGCAGCAGGTCTTCCGAACCGCTGGTAATGATAATTGATAATTCCGGATATTTCTTACGAATCTCCTGGCAAATATGCTTTCCATCCTGATCCGGTAATGTAAGATCTAAAATAACCGAACGGATGCGGGAAGAATATTTTCTGAATTTTCGTCTCCCCTCTCTACCGGTGTTAGCGGTTAAAACCTTAAAACCATTTATCTCCAGTAACTTCTTAATCATATACAGAAGATCGTAATCATCTTCAATTACCAGCACATGACTGTCTTTAATCATTTCCAAGATTTCACATTAATGTTATTGGATATTATCGATATTAATACAGATATATTTAATCTTCCCGACATGATTTAACGATATCTAATATATGTCAGAATACTTTCGGTAGTGTATGATATGCATTTAAACTGATAGGAGATGTCAAATAGATCAATTTTTTAAATAAATATTTTTAAGTTCATGAAAAAATTGGGTGAATTAGTGACTGATTCACCGCATCTTTTATTATTTATATGATTAGTGCCTTAGTTCTGAAATTGAGCGAATTGTCATTGCGAGACAGGGATGTCGTGGCAATCTCCATGTTTATGATTGATTCCAGCGAAGGACAGTATTGATGAAAATGTTAAGGAGATTGCTTTGTACCGAGCACTCAACTTCGTTTACTAATTCGGAAATACAATGAATATTGAGTGCTCGGTCCTCGCAATGACACCCATCCTATTATCATGCAATATTTATTAAAAATCAATGAGTTAATGCTTGTTTTTTCGGACAAAAAGCAATAATTGCAATACTTTATTTTAAATCAGAAAGATTAATCCTTCCTTTTATTTTGAATAAAATCCTCTGCAATTTTGACATCCTCTTCACTGCCGATTACCAGGGGCGTGGTCTGATGTACATCAGTGGGTTTAATATCCAGAATAGGCGTGAAACCATCCGAGGCCTTTCCACCCGCCTGTTCCACAATAAATGCAAGAGGATTTGCCTCATATAACAGACGTAATTTTCCTTTCTTTCGCACGGGAGTTTTACTGTCTCCAGGATATAGAAATACACCACCGTAGAGTAGATTGCGATGGAAATCCGCCACCAGTGATCCAATATAGCGAGAATTGAGTGGG
Source organism: uncultured bacterium (assembly GCA_965370645.1). GTDB lineage: Bacteria > Calditrichota > Calditrichia > RBG-13-44-9 > RBG-13-44-9 > RQOF01. The sequence continues at coordinate 2,321 of CBDUVK010000167.1, read as the reverse complement.
CGCCCCTCCTCCGGCACTGCTCTCTTGGCCCAGCGAACATAGTTACGTACACCTTCATCCCAGTAATCAAAGTAACTCTCATTAATGCTGTAAATTTTTCCCTTTTTAGGAATGGTTAAATTTTCATGGGATAGTACAAATTCACCATAACTTGGATCCAGCGTAAATCCGTAGACTCCACTTCCAGAACTATAGACCATCATGGTACTGGAGCCATAAATTATGTATCCCGCGGCCACCTGATTATGTCCAGGTTGCAGGATATCTTCTTCTGTGCCTGGTTTACCATCGGGAGTGACTCGTTTAAAGACACTAAAGATTGTCCCAATACTCACATTTGCTTCAATATTTGAAGAACCATCCAGAGGATCAAAACAGCAGATATAGCGGCCTATCGGATAATCAGAAGGAATAGGGATAATACCTTCCGATTCTTCCGAGGCCAGCGAGCAAAGTTGTCCACCGTGAACCAGGGCCCGCACCATGGTACGGTTCGCAAATACATCCAATTTTTCCTGGGATTCTCCGTGAACATTAATCCCGCCTGCCTGACCCAGGATATCCACCAGTCCGGCTTTATTCACATAATAGGAGATAATTTTACCAGCCAGGGCAATATCTGTTAAAAGTGCCGTAAATGCCCCTGTGGCGCCCGGAAATCGTCTCTCCTGTTCAATGATATGTCTGTTTAAAGTTTCAACGAAATAGGTCATAAATGTCCTCCAAACTTCACAGAATAGGTTTTTAATATTACATGTAGCCTGCTTAATTCATAAAATGAGGATTTTTTAAATTAAAGCTGTCATAATCAATATTTAAACTTGCCACGGTTTTTCCCGAAGGGATTCCTAATGGAAAAAACCGTGGCAAGTGCTGAACGAACAATTATTTGATTTCTTGCAAATTTATGAATTAAGTAGATTAGCTACAATTAGAAAAAGTAATCACCTGGCCATTAATACCGGGGTGGTGACTCTACGCATAGTTTGGACAGTTGTACTGCCAAGAATTGCCTCACGAATTCGCGAATGACCGTATGAACCCATGATGATCAAATCGATCTGTTGTTCTGTGGATACATTTACAATCTGATCAGTTGCCTCTCCGGATATAATTTTCTGCTCAATTTTGCTAATATGATAAGGTCCGAGGTATTCTCTGGCCTCTAGTAGTATTTTTCTCCCGGAATCTTCTGATTCATTCACATTGAGGAGAAATAGGGATAAATCAAGTTTGGAAGCAAAAAAAGCAGCTAAGGTCAGAGCCTTATTGGAATTCTCACTGCCATCATAGGCGATCATGATCTTTTCGATATCCCGGTATTCTTTTGGTGAGATAAATACCGGTTTAATAGACAACCGTGTGACAGCTTCCAGGGTTGCACCCAGCATTTTATCGCTCCACTTAGCAAATTCACCCCGGGCCCCCAGGATAATCATGTCAGCAAGTTTAGCTTTATCACAAATCACATCCACCGGATTACCACTTTCCTTTTCTAGCACATACTCCACCTGATGTTCTTTTAACAGAATTTCAGTCTTTTTCAAAACCTCTTCGGCCTTTTGATCCAAAATCTTCTGGGATTCTTCCTGATATCCGGAGGAGGGAATGATGGGGGCGAAACCTTCGACTCCGATGGCCACTGCCCATTCAAAGATACGTATATCAATTACAGTGAGAACACGAAGTAATGCCTGAAATTTTTTTGATAACTCAATACCATACTGTAAGACAGGTTCAGTGAAAGCCGAGCCGTCAACTGCCAATAAGATGGATTTAATCATAAATCCTCCTGAAATTTGTCAGCTGATGTTTGATAATACTAAAGTTTAATAATTCGTGTATATAATTGTTATCACATTACTTATGTTGATTTAATTTACTGTGAAATTATCATATAGTAACAAATTACTTAGAATATTTGATATATATAACTTTATACTTTTGGGTAGCTTAACAATTTTATTCTAAATTGTCAATTTTTTTAGAAGATATTTTTTTGATTTGAGACTTGAATCAAATTTTACAGAGCTATAAAAAGAGAAGATATCGGAATTGTACAGTCTGACAAAGTATATTTAATTTAAGATATTTTAACTTTGATATTTATATGTTATGAAAAAATAATGTGGTTTTTCACAATAATAGGTACTTTTCGGGATAGTAACTTTAAATGTCATCCCTGACGGTATTTTTAAACTGATGACAGTTTCCATGATTGACCTCTGGAGAACTAGAAATCAAAGAATTCAAATATGATTCAATAGTCTTTAGTAATTGATCCCGGCAGGGATCAATTATTTATAGCAATAAAGTACAAA
>CBDUVK010000166.1:0-6619 GCA_965370645.1 uncultured bacterium | reverse complement strand
TTTTCGTTTTATCCATGCTCCTTATTTTGAAGAACAGGGCAATAGTTAAAACTGTTATAAAAAGGGTGGCGATCCCGAAACCACGTCTTCTGAAATAAAAATCAGAAATTTCGGTGCCGGCCAGTTCTATGGCCTCCTTGCTTTTCTGGATGCCTTCGCTGGCTTTTTCATCAACCTTACTTGGAGTGAAAGTGTGAGTCAGGGTACGGGTGTGAATCAGGGTTTGATGAGCTTCCTTGAGCAGAAACAGAATTTCAACATCATCCATGCCCCGTCTCTGGACCTCCTTCAGCTTGGTCTCCGCACTGTCATATACAGAAACGAAATTTGAAAGAGAGGCGTAAATTTTTTGGGCGGATTCGTATCCCGCATCACCACTGGTATGGCATCCCATGCAAACCGACTCTTCCCCTACCCCCATCATTTCATCACTGGTTTTCTCAATTTTGTGATACCCGTGGCACTGCTCACAGGCATGAATCTCAAGTTCCAGGTAGGGGCTGGCCATCGGACTCTCTTTAAAGTAATCCAGGTTATTTATGTGACATCCTCCGCAAACGTGGGAGACCGATTCAACCCCGGGCGGGGTCGCACCGTGATTACCGTGGCAGTCGTTACAGGCAGGTGATCCTAAATCCCTGTTTTCCAGCAGATTGATTCCATGAACGCTCCGGGCGTATTCCTCATACTGGTTGGTTGCAATGTGATAATCCTGCATGATATCATGGTCTCCATGACATTGATTACAGGTGCCGGGTATGTTTAATGGATACACACTGGAGCGGCCGTCTTTACCGGACGGAATGGCATGGGCGGTGTGACATCCGACGCATTCCGCCACCCTGGTATCACCGGCCTTTAATTTCTTCCCATGGACGCTGGTGTAGTATTGTTTAACCTGATCGGTTGAAATTCTGGGACGATAGGTTCTCATAATCTCAATGCTTGAATGGCATTTACCGCAGAATTTGGGAATATCTTTGTGGGCCGGTTTCCCGATGAATCCTTTTTTCGGGCTCATGGAAATTTCCGGATCGTCACTACTAGGATCTCCGCCATGACAACCGGCGCAAGAGAGCCCTGCCTGCAGATGAATATCATATTTCTGAAAATCTTCAGGAAGGAGTTCCATTTCCAGGTGGCAACTCACACACTTGTCCTGTTCGATGAGCTGTTCGGTGATTTCGGCCAGCAGATCACTACTATTTTGATTAAAAATCAGAAAAAATGATATAATTACAATAAGATTTAAGATTTTCATATCAATCAGTCCTTTACGATGTATACCCAATAATTGTCATGATAACAATATATAAAATTGCTACAATACCTAGTATGTTCATTGGATTCGATAATCCTTTTCTCTTTGATTTCAGTTCCCAGAAAGGAACCAGAGCCCAGGCTAATCCGGCAATCAGGAAGGACAGAATTCCCAATAACTCCCCTTCAATGAATAAAACATGAGCCGGTATCATTTTCAAAGTTTGGAACATGAAAATAAAATACCATTCCGGCAGGATTCCAGCCGGCGCGGGCGAAAAAGGATCAGCTTTAAAACCGAGATCCCAGGGGTAAAACACCGCCAGGAAAAGCAGTACGTTCAGAACAATCAACCAGAGAAAGGCATCCCGCAAAAAGAAGTCCGGGAAGAACGGCATGGTCTTTTTATTTTTAGAGAATCCCTCCGGTTCGCTCATGCCTTGCTTTTGTACAAAAAGCACATGCACAAAAAGAAAGACCGTAAAAATGGCGGGCAGCATAGCCACATGAAAAGCATAAAAACGTGTTAAAGTCGCCCCGGTGACATCTTCTCCTCCCCGCAGGACTGCCATCACCGGTTTTCCGATCAGGGGAATTACCCCCACAATATCGGTCCCGACCTTGGTGGCAAAAAAGGCCAGTTCATTCCAGGGAAGAAGGTATCCACTAAAACCGAAACCCAGGGAAAGAGCCAGAAGAACAAAACCGGTTAGCCAGGTGAGTTCCCGTGGTTTCTTATATGAGCGGGTGAAGAAGGTACTGAACATGTGCACGAAGACAAAAAAGACCATCAGGTTGGCAGACCAGCTGTGAATGGAGCGGATGAGCCAGCCGAAATTGACTTTGGTTAAGATAAAGCGCATGCTCTCGTAGGCCGAATCAGCTCCGGGACGATAATAGAACAGCAGCAAAATGCCGGTAACTACCTGGGTAATAAATAGAAAAAGGGTAACACCACCCATGTAATACCACGCGGTATGGTGGTGAACCGGCACATTTTTTTCTGACATAAATTTCAAAATGGGCGACAGTTCAAAACGTTCGTCAACCCAGGCATAAATTTTTTGTCCGATCTTTTTCATTATATTTATCCCGTCGGATTTATGATTACGATTTCGTCATTGACAATATTGACTGTGAATTCTTGCAAAGGTCTGGGGGGAGGTCCGGATACTGTTCCCCCGCTTATATCATATATCCCATTATGACATGCGCACCAGATCTGCTTGGTGTCATCCCGATACTGGACAATACAATCCAGGTGGGTGCAGGTACCATCGAAGGCGTGAAATTCCCCGACCTCGTCTTTGATCAGTAAAACCGGTTTTCTACCAAATTTGATGATTTTACCGGAATTAGCGGGAAATTCAGCGGCCGGACCGGCATTCACGGAATTGACGTTGGCTTCGGGAATTTTAGGTGGAATCAGGAAGGAGAAAATCGGATATATTACACTGGATATCCATCCCAACAAACTTCCTCCAATTAAAAAATTAAGGAATCTGCGACGGTTTGTTTTCATAAGAATCCCTACTCAATTATTTTGTAAAATGGTTCTTGTAATATTAATAATTTTGAAAAACAGAAGAAACTCAAATTTTGTTCATTTTTCTCACCTTAATGCGTGATACTATAACTGCTCCTGTTTACTACCTTCACTTTTTTCACTCTTAGATTTGATTCGGGTGTAAATAATTGAAGTGATCAACAGTACCGTACCAATAATAATAAATGAAATTATACGGTAAACGGGATCAAGCTGGGCAATTCCAACAATGAGAATATAGGTGACCGTTAATAATATAGTGGATAATGCCAGCCAGCGATATTTTTTATTTTTGAGAGTTATGCTGAGAATATAATAAATAATAGCAACTCCCAACCAGGAGAGACTGATGTAGCCTTTGGGGACATTAAAGTAAAGGGCATAGGGTATGGTAAAGAACGTGCTGATTAAGTAAAGGTTTCGCATCAGTTCGGTCTGTAATTCCAGGCGGCTTTTCTGCCAGTTCATGATACGGGCACTCAACAGACCCACAATTCCGAAACTCAGACTTGATAAGCCGATATCTTTAGCGACAACCAGATAACCCATGAAAATTAACAGAAAGATGATAAAATTGGCCATTACAATTATTTTAGAGCGAAACCACAAAGCGGTACTGATGACCAGTAGACTTTGCCAGCATAACCAGACCAGGGAATTAGGAATTCTAAAATAATACAGGATGGCAACACTCAATGCGGTATATCCAAGCAGGGAATAGAAAAATGTTGAATATTTACTTCTTTCCCTTATCCAGAAAAGAATGGAAAGAGCAAGAAAAACTACTGAAGCACTGATGTGAGTCACGAATAAAATTTCCCGCATACGGGTTAAACTGATCAGTAAAAACAGGCCATACCCAAACGAACAGTTAATAAAAGTATTAAGAATGACGAAATTATTCTCAGGCTGGTCTTTCTTTCGCAGATATATTCCCATTGCGAAAATAACCAGGTAAATTAAAATAAAAACAATATTTATACGCGGTGAAGTGACCAGCTGAACCGGATTTCCCATGATCGGATTATTCAGGAACCAGATCAGATGTGTAAAATAAACACCGACAGTCGCGTAAAGTAACAGCCCGTTCCATTTTTTCCGGATATTCAGGTATACTGTTATGGAGGTGAGAAGAGTAAGGAGCATAAAAATGACATAGGGCTGTTTACTTACCACTGCTGTAATGAATCCAAGGGTTATTGCTAAACCGGCGAGATAAGGGGAATTGCGTCGAAGGGCGACCATTAAACTCAACACCACATTGAGTATGAGTAAGAAAATAAAAACCGGATAATTACTGATGACCGCTGATTCTGTAAAAAAATGTAATCTCAGGGTTGAAAAATAGAGCAGGATGAGCCCACCCCCCAGGAGATACCGTGATAGAAATGAGACCGACTCCCTTAATAGATAGGAAGAAAACAGAAGCAGGCCGACAATAGAAAAACCTATTATACTGGGAAGATAAGGGGGCAGATTTTTAAATGGAAGTGTCAGTAAAAAAGCGATACCGATGGCCAGAATCACAATGCCGGCTTTAGCAAACCAGAATTGGCCAATCCTGAATTCCAGGTTATCAACCACCTCCCCGAGATTCTCAGGGATCAGTGGTTGAAGTTCCATTTCCTCTTCAGGACGGCCTTTTTTTACAGCGGTTTCCAGATGGGCGATTCGTTTCTCAAGCTGTTTGAGCGAAGCCTGGATTTGAGCAAGAGATGTCTGAATGTCTGATTCTTTAGGCATGGTGATTCATCTTTCTCTCTGTTGGGCTCAACGTAAAAGTCGTAACTACAGCCGGATTTGAAGATGTATCGCGATAACTCAACGGTCCATCCGAGAAGGACCGCTAATTATATCTGGCAAATTGAAGTAACAAGTTTTATACAGCTATATTCTATCAAACGGTGTGTAAACAAAAAAAAATGAATGTACTCTGTCCGGCACAGAGAAGTTCTGTTTCAAGGGGAAAATATATTCAAACAGAGGTTTTTGTCAATAAAAAGTTAAAAAAAGTTGAAAATTATGACAAAAACTAGAAATTTATTCAATTTATATAAAGAAAATGCCTTTAGGGACTGAGACCCGAATGGCAATCAACACAAATACTTTCCTTCCAGCTCTCACCAATATCCTCGGGATGCTTAAACTCTAAAGCCTGCCCTACCAGGGCCACCTCGGCACTTCCCGGCATCCCCTGGGCATTGATAAAATGACAGCTATCGCAGTCTTTATCAATAACCTCTCCGGATTTTGTGGCATGAAGATCGTTATGGCAGCGGAAACAGCCGTTGAATTCCAGGTGACCGATATGGTCCGGATAAGCATCCCAGCGAACTTTCATCTCGGGGAAGATATTTTCAGAAAATTCTGCCTGGAGACCGGCGATGGCCTGCTCTACCAGATCCTTTTTTTCCTGGTAAATTTCCGGATAATCTTCTGAGTAAAAGCGGGTTATCTCGTCCCGTATGTAGGTCATCGCAGAATCATTGGTAGGATATTCTTCGGCACATAGTTCCACAGCGAGACTCTTAATTTCCGGCAGTTCCGGAGGAATTGCTCCTGCTGTCATGGCAGTATTGATAAATCTGGTCGGTGCCCGGTAGAGGTGAGATGGGCGGTTGTGACAATCCATGCAGTCCATGGTTCGCACCTCCAGGGTATCGATGGCTGCCTGGTCTAACGGATCATCCTGATCCTGGAAAACTTTTACCTCCCCGGTTTCCAAGTTGGTGTAGCGAACCCAGGGAAGATTTTCCCGGGCCCTATCTGAGGCGATATATTCCACTTTCACATGGGGGTTAATATGCCAGTGAATGCCCTCAATGAGTCCAAGTGCAGATTGAGGAGCTCCGATTCTCATAACCAGTGCAATATCCCAGCGGGTATTATCTTCATCCGGCAGAAAATGAGTCTCCAGACGAATTTTATGGGCATAAAATTTTTCAGGCCAGTGGCATTGTTCACAAACTTCCCGGGCCGGACGCAGATTTTTTACCGGCGTGGGAATCGGTTTAGGATAGATATTTGTCGTGGTAGCATATACCTGATAGAGGCCGGACATTTTGGAGCGGACATACCAGTTCGCACCCGGACCAACATGACAGGCTACACAGGCCACCTGGGCATGCGGCGAATTTTGATAGGCGATATATTCGGGATGCATTACAGAATGGCAAAGTGTACCGCAAAAGGTATTGGATTCGGTAAAGTGAAAGGCTTCGTAACTTCCAATGGCTGAGAGGAACAGGAAAACAGCGGTTCCCACTGAAAAAATGAAAAAAGCATTACGATGATTCTGTTCATTGAGATTGATAATCGGCCAGCCGGTCTTGAGTCCTTCTTTCACCGGACCCCGTTTTCTGATTTGGAGCCACATACCGATCGGAATTAACAGTAATCCGGTTACCATCACAGCTGGTAGTAAGATGTAGATCACAATTCCCAGATAAGCAGCGCGCTGTTCCAGGACCACGGTAACTGCCAGTAGAAAAATAATCATAAAAAGACTGATCAGGGCAATAGTCACTCCTATCAGGGATATCCAGTTCTGGGAGGAGGGTGGCAATTTAATTTTCATCCTAAACTCCTGGTTAAATTAAAACATTCTCAAATGACTGATAAGATAAATAAACTGAGTTTTAATTATCAAGAGAAATGTAAAATTGTGAAAAAAAGTAAATGCTATTTTAGTTTGATTAATTCATATAACCTCACGCACCAGGCGCTAAGTCGTCAAGTGCATGAACTTGATTTTTTTAGTCCACGGATTACACAGATTATCTCGGATTATTAATTTGTTTATATTATTTCAAA
>CBDUVK010000165.1:0-6641 GCA_965370645.1 uncultured bacterium | reverse complement strand
CTATGGCCTCCATCTTGATCAATTGGGAATTCATGTAATTTGCACCTGCTTTTGCCAGGGCCGGCAGAGTATTGGGTGAGAAACGGTTCCAGGAGGCTACCTGAACCTCCACCCCTTTTTCCAGTGCCTCAGGTCCCAGGTATTGTCCCCAGTACCAGGTCATAATATAAGTTTCAATGGGGGAGTTGAGCGGATTAACACCGAACTCTCCCAGTCCCCGGAACACAACCGGTCGAATATAGCACTCTTCAAAATTATTTTCTTTGACCGAGTCAATACAGGCTTGGTATATCTGATCGTAAGAAAAATCCGGGGGGGTCATGCGGTATATTTTTGCCGAATTAAATAAGCGTTTTATATGCTCCGGCAGTCTAAAAATTGCACTTCCTTTCTTTGTTTTATAACAGCGAATACCTTCAAATACCGCGGTTCCATAATGGACAACATGCGACATAACATGGATATTCGCATCATCCCAGTTGATGAAATTACCATTATGCCATATTTTCTTTGCCAAACCGGTATTGGGTGTCATAGATACTCCTTAAAATGTAAATATATATTTTTGAGTTACTTTTTTCACAATATTAAATAAAAAAAATGCTTCGTACTTTTCTCAGCAAAAACTTAGTTAATCTCAATAATTATCCCGCTAGGCGGGTCTTCGTCGTTAGCGAAGCAATCTCCTAATTATATGCTGAGCTAAGCGAACATTTATTGTAAAAAATATACAACGTTTCAGTATAGAATATATATAGAAATTATGTAATAACACTTACCCAATCGAACGGATCGTCTTCTTTCTGCAGTTGAATATTGATGAGCTTTTCATAAAATTGAATTGCCAGTTGGTAATCATTGTGATTCACACTGTAAACTTTTTTCTGCCATCCAATATCGCTCACAGAGGTAATTATCGCCGCAGTGCCGGTAACAAAACATTCTTTTGCTTTTGTGACCACTTCCTCTACACTTAAATCCCGCTCAATAACCTTTATTTTATAGATCTCTGTTGCAATTCGGATAACCGATTCCCGGGTGATCCCGGGCAGAATAGTACCCAGCGGTGGTGTAATAAGTGAACCATCATTCATCAGAGCGAAAAAATTTGCTGCTCCGGCCTCCTCAATATATTTATTATGAATTGGGTCAAGATAGATTACATCGTTGAATCCTTCGGCAATGGCTTCCATCTTCGGGCGCATGGTAACCGGATAGTTACAGACCGCCTTGGCATCACCGGTACCGTAGGGACTGGCCCGATTAATATTTTTTGCAGTCAGCTTAACAATACCAACTTTATCAAAATAAGGCCCAACCGGACTTGCAAAAATGTAGAAGAGATACTCTTTAGCAGCTCTTACGCCTAATAACGGTTCAATGCCAATACAGACCGGGCGTAAATACATACTGCAGCGGCCATCGTCACACTTAGGGATAAAATCGAGATTGGCTCTGACCAGATCTTTCACTGCCTGTTCAAATTTTGCAGCTGTCATTCCCGGAATCGCTAATTTATAAGCACTTCTTTCAAACCGCCTGGCATTCTCTTCCGGACGAAACATAACCACATGTCCTTTCAGAGAATAATAGGCTTTCATTCCCTCAAATATACCCTGGCCATAGTTCAGAATATTGGCTGCAGGTGATAACTGGATATCGTGAAAATCCACAACAGTTCCATCATCCCATTTATTGTCCCGGTAATAACTCTCATACATCTTCATCTCATGTGCATAAGGATACAGCGAGAAGGTTAATTGATTACAGTCGATTTGACGGGCCATCCGGGGTCTCCTGAAATAATTTTTTAATTAAAAATTTCTCATTAAAAACAATTTAAAAGCTGCCTTGTAAAAAATAAATAGCTTTTTATTTTTATACGATAGGGCCAATCCAACTGATTCTTGAAGAGTAAATAACTTACCCGCAAGTTTTCGCAGCTGGAAGCTCAGCAGCTTTCTGTTCCCATTTGGACTGATCTAACTTATATTCAAATGCTGAGGCGATATCCGAAACCTGCTTTAAGTAATCTCTACCCTGGAAGTAATCTTTCAAATCACGGTCCAGGGGTATCAATTGATCGGTTCCCTTCCACTGAAATGGCTGACCATTCTCCAGGACGCACCCCAGATCAATGGCCCAGGATAATTGCGAGAGAGAACATTTCGAAAGGAGGTCACGGCTGATGGCAATCCGCCGGGATTCCTGGGAAGGATCAAGAAAGCGAAACTGGGCACCATACATTTGGGCGTTATGGTAATGTTCGGGAATATTAACTAATCCGGCGGTTCTCAATCTTCTGGCCATGATGACTAGAATTTCCATGATCATCTCTCCCATACCCAGGCCGGGATATTTTTGTCCCGGCAGACGTGGCTTGTCGGGGGAAAAATTTGCCAAAGGATTTTGCATGCAGATCCACTCTACTGCAATGACCTCGAAATTTCTACCGTAGATCGGGGATGGGAATGGCGGGTAGGGAGTTATATGTTGTCTCTTCACGACCACCTCCCCTAACAGGTGCTCGGGATCCTTTCGGTCGTAATAAATGGCAATTCGCTGCCGGTAGGGGTCTTTGGTGTCAATGACCAGCTCCAGGTTTTCATAGCCCATATTATGCAATGTTTCAAAGAACCCGTAATTTTCAAGGGCATAACGTATGCCAGCGTGAGAGTAGTATCCCAGGAAGTATGGAGAACTGGTTTGTGATTCATCCCGAATAAATAAGTTGTCATATCCCAGGTCTAAATCTTTTTCAGGCAGCTTCCGTAGCTGATGAGTGGTAAGTCGACGGGATATCTTCAGTAATCTTTTGCGCTGCTTGGAAATCATCTTTTTCAGTTATCCCTCCCTGATGACCCATTTAATAAAATTAAAATATATCTTCCAGCTCTCAGGCCCGTATCCACCGGCTCCCAGAATAACCATTGGGAGACCATATTTTTTGCTTTCCTGATAGACAATTTTGTCACGTTCCAGTAAACCGCCTTCTGTAATATCAAAGTCTCCCAGGGTATCATTAATGTATGGATCACTGCCGGCAATGTAAAAAACTAAGTCTGGTGAAAAGATGGTATAAACACCGGGAAGCTCTCGTCTCAGAATATCCAGGTACATTTGGTCCTTACTGTGAGCAGGAAGTTCAATATCAATGTTGTTTTTCTTCCCCGAAATTTCATCCCACTTATCGGCATGCATGGAGAATGTAAAAATATTTTCATCATTTTGGAAATAGAGTAGATTCCCGTTACCCTGATGATAGTCCAGATCTATGATTAAGCATCGATTGGCTCTATGCTGTACCTGCAATTTTCGGATGGCAATGGCTACGTCATTAATCAGACAAAAGCCTTCACCCCGATCCGGATGAGCGTGATGATACCCTCCCCCCAGATTGAAAACAGTGGTTTCATTTTCCAGGGCATATTCAGTCGCCAGTAGGGTTCCACCGCTGACATACCGAAAATATTCAAGTATGTAGTCATCCCAGGGATTTACATAATCCAGGTTGAGTATTTTTCCCACGGCGAGGGGGTCTTTAAGACTTTCCAGATATTCCCGGGTATGAACCAAAAGCAGGTCTTCGTCAGAAATCCTGGGAGCCTTCAGAACGTCTTTTGGTCTGGTGAGTTTTTCCTTTATTAATTGATCGCGGACCTTCTTGAATCTCATCACATCGAAGGAACGGTGGTTATTCTGGGCATGTATTCCCGATAAATATTCACTGCGGTAGACAATCTTACAAGGGATTCTTCTAAAAATTCTCATCATAGAACATTTTTTATAGGAAAAATATACCCTTAATTTAGTATTAATTCAATAGAAGTTAGTTTTATGTAGTTATTGTTGAATTTGATGGATTCAAGAAGTTTCACACAAAGCTTCAAAGGATGTTGTCCACTGATTACTCGGATTAACACGAATTGAAACAAAACTATTAAATGTGTTTATTATGAAATAATTTAAAATAATAATTTGTGATAATCCGTGTAATTCGTGGACCAATAAAAATAACAGTTTCGCGTTCTTTGCGGCTTGGCGTGATTACCAATTTTTGAAACAAATTAATTACTATTAAATTTAACTAAAAGTTCTCATTCCATATTAATAATTTAATTTGAACGAAGAATCATCGTATATTGGGTATTCGGATTTTCGAACTGGGTGGGAATCACAAGAAAAGAATTATGGATATCAAAACTAAGTCAGTATTGACCATAAATTTACCGGTTGCCGGGATGAGCTGCGCTTCCTGTGCTTCCACTGTAGAAAAGGCACTCAAGCATGTTAAGGGTGTCCTGCAGGCATCTGTTAACTATGCGACCCATCAAGCCATGGTGGAGTATAATACCGATTCTACATCGCTCTCGGCTTTGGTCCAGTCTGTAAAATCGGCTGGATATGAGGTAGCTACCGCTAAATTGACTCTTAAAATAGAGGGCATGCACTGTGCATCGTGCGTCAACAGGGTTGAAAAAGCTTTGCAGAAAAGTCCGGGAGTAGTTACCGCATCAGTGAATTTGAGTCTGGAAGAAGCTTATGTTTATTTCATACCGGAGTTGGTGACTATATCTGATCTTAAATCAGTTACTAAAGATATAGGGTATGTCCTCATCGAAACCACAGATGGAGAGATTGAAGACCAGGACGAAAAACATAAACAAGCTTCTTATCGATCATTAAAACGTAAATTAGTTGTTGCAACAAGTTTTACGATTCCGGTCGTGATCCTATCAATGTTTGACACATTTCCGTTGATAAGGGATATTCCACAATCCTTTCGCTGGTATCTGTTATTTTTTCTTTCACTCCCGGTCGTGATCTTTTCCGGCGTACAATTCTACAAAGCTGCCTGGAAATCCATGCTGTATTTTGCTGCTGATATGAATACTCTGATCGCGATTGGCACCGGCTCAGCGTTTTTATACTCAACTCTGAACACTTTTTTCCCAGCGCTTTTCCCGGCGGGACTGTCTTACGTCTATTATGATACGGCGATAGTTATCATCACTCTCATCCTTTTTGGTCGGATATTGGAAGCTCGCGCCAAAGGGAGAACCTCCGAGGCCATAAAACACCTGCTTGGACTTCAGCCAAAAACCGCCCGGGTGGTGAACAATGGACATGAAACGGATATCCCGATAGAGGAGGTTCAGGTCGGGGATATGATTCAAGTCCGTCCCGGTGAAAAAATACCGCTGGATGGAATAGTGCATCAGGGACAATCGATAGTTGATGAATCCATGATCAGTGGGGAACCGCTACCGGTTGCAAAAAAACTAGGTGATCCGGTTATCGGAGGCACGGTGAATAAGACAGGTGCTTTCCTTTTCATCGCATCCCGGGTTGGCAAAAATACCACGCTGTCCCAGATTATTAAGCTGGTACAGGATGCTCAAGCCAGTAAGGCCCCTATCCAGCGGATGGCGGATATTATAGCCGGTTATTTTGTGCCGGTGGTAATTTTAATTGCAATTATAACTTTTTTAATCTGGATGATTTTTGGACCTTTTCCTCAGTTAACATATGCCCTGTTAGCTTTTATTACGGTTTTGATTATTGCCTGTCCCTGCGCCCTGGGCCTGGCGACTCCTACCTCAATTATGGTTGGAACGGGCAGAGGTGCGGAATTGGGCGTTCTCATCAAGAATGCGGAATCGCTGGAAAATGCCCACAAAATCACTGCCCTTGTGCTGGATAAAACCGGTACAATAAGCCAGGGAGTACCACAGGTTACGGACATAATTTCTACAAATGGATATACCAAGGATGAACTGCTCTCTCTCGCAGCCAGCCTGGAAAGAGTATCAGAACATCCCCTGGCAGAGACTCTGGTAAAGAAAGCCGAGGAGCACGGTTTGGACTTGATGTCTCCCTTAGATTTTCAAGCAATTCCCGGGTTAGGAATAAGGGGAACCGTGAATGGTAGGAAAGTGCTAATCGGTAACCGTAAAATGATGCTGGAGAATAAAATTGATATTGCGATTATCGAGAAAGCTCAAAAAGACCTGATGAATTCAGAAAAAACGCTGATGTTTGTGGCTGTGGCAAATAAAATTGCCGGCGTGATTGCTGTTGCTGATCCGATTAAACCGGAAGCTCCCCTTGCCATTAATCGATTGAAAAAAATGGGTTTAAAGACCTATATGTTAACCGGAGATAACCATAAAACCGCACAATCAATTACCACTCAGCTAGGGATGGATGAATTTTATGCAGAGGTCTTGCCGGATGAAAAAGCGAGGTATGTCAGACAACTGCAGGATCAGGGGGAGATTGTGGGTATGGTGGGTGATGGTATAAATGATGCACCTGCGTTGGCCCAGGCTGATGTTGGAATTGCAATCGGAACCGGGACGGATATTGCCATCGAAGCCAGCGATATCACGCTGATCCGAGGCGATCTAACTGGTGTAGTTGTCGCATTGGAATTGAGCCATGCAACCATCAGGAATATCAAGCAAAACTTATTCGGATCATTTTTTTACAACTCCCTGGGAATCCCAATCGCGGCAGGCATTCTTTACCCTGTTCTGGGAATATTACTGAGTCCGATGATCGCTGCCGCCGCCATGGCTGCCAGCAGTGTAACGGTGGTTAGCAATGCGCTCAGATTGAAAAGATTCAAACCTTCATTT
>CBDUVK010000164.1:0-6665 GCA_965370645.1 uncultured bacterium | reverse complement strand
GGCGCCAGAAGAAACTTTCAAATCTGTTCCATCATCTAATTTCAATCTCTCACCAAGGCCCTGAAAACTGGGTGAGGCGTTGGTACCAATATTTTCGTAAAAATATACATAACCTCCACTTTCGCCAGCTATAAGATCTTTTTTTCCATCTCGGTTCAGATCGTATACTTCAGGTGAACAACGGAAAAGATTGCTATTGGTAATGACAATAGTGTAGGTGGTAAAAACAGGGGCAGCATTTGTTCCGGAATTTAGAAACAGACGAATCTCATTCCCCTCATTACCCACAATTAAATCTTTTTTGCCATCTTCATCCCAGTCTACCACAACCGGACAAGAATTGGCGCCAACGTCTATATCTACGCCATTGGCCTGAATTTTTCCTTGAGAAGTTAATAGGGGGGAGGTACTTGAACCGGTGTTAATAAATAACCAGAGGACTCCATCACGGTCACCAACGATGAGATCAAAATCACCGTCTTCGTCCCAGTCCGCAGTCTGCGGAACCGCACCAAGACATCAACCATAGGCAACGGATATGGTTGTGCCATCCGCCTGAAGCAGTGTTTCATTTCCATGGATGAAAGAGGGTTGACTGTTAGAGCCAACATTGGTATACTGGTAAACCCAGCCGCTATAAAAATAGCCACCTAATAAGTCTTTCTTCCCATCTCCATCCCAGTCAACCACACAGGGAACCGAATAATATTGAGTCCCTGTGGGTATCAGATTGGTCCCATCGCTAAATTTTAGCATTTCACCCGGCTCAAAAACAGGGACTGTCTGTGAATTTGCGGGACTAATAAATAAGATACTACACAGTAATAATAATGGAGCTAGTGGAAGGTATTTTTTCATAAATCCTCCTTTATTTAATTTTATAATTATCCGTACAGCTTAAAACAGATCGGTTATTATTAATGAGAAAAACCGTGGCAGGAAAGTGAGCTACATTTTTACCAGGGAGCCAATTTAGATTAACTTGATTCCGGACAAACTGGGTAGATCTCAATAGCATCTTCTTCTTTATTGGTTAAAGGTCTAAAACACTAAATATCATCTCCAGCTAATCGAATATGTATATATTATTTTTATTATGCAAACTCTTTTGTGGGAAAAATAACATGATGAGAAATTTTGAAAAGAATATTTCCGGAAACTTAAAATTATTCAACTGTAAACCGTTGGCTGGTGTAACACAGAGAGGAGATTTTCAGTCTATCAAGTAAAAAAACGGGCTTAATATTCGAGCGCTTTTTACAACTGTCTGAATTGATCAGACTATTTGCTACTTAAATCCTTTGCAGCCAGAAGTGCTGCTCCCAGTGCGGCCGTAATTTGAGGGTCAGCAGGTATTTTGATATTATTTGTACCGATCTCCTGTTTTAATGCCTGCAGTACACCTATATTTTTGGCCACTCCCCCGGTAAATATAATTTTGTCTGACAGAGAAACTCTACCACCCATTCCCAGAGTCCTCCTGGCGACCGCTTTAAAAACGCCATGCAGGATAACCTCCGGAGAAATTCCCTGATGAAGCAATCCTATGATTTCAGATTCAGCGAAGACTGCGCACATAGATGAAATTTCGCAAGTTCCATTAGCGTTCAAAGCCATAGGTCCTGTCTCTTCCAATGGAATATTTAGAGTCGTTGAAACCATCTCAATAAATTTGCCCGTCCCGGCTGCACATCTATCATTCATGGCAAAATTGAGAACTTTTCCGTTTTCAGCTACTTCTATTATTTTTGAATCTTGCCCACCTATGTCGATGACGGTTTTTACTGTAGGAAATAAATAAGATACACCTCGAGCATGACAAAGAATCTCTGATACTACCCGATCTCCTGTTTCAAAATAGTTTCTCCCGTATCCGGTTGCTAAAGTTATTTCAATATCTGAGCGGGTAATACCTGCACTATGCACCGTGCTTTCAAATAATTCCATGGCTTTTTCTTTTGGGAATGCACCTGTATCCACAACCGAAAATTCAATGATCTCAACACCATTCAGCAACACAATGCTAATTGTTCTGGAACCTATATCTACTCCACAGGTCATCATTTTTACGCGATCTCCATGAGTGTTTGTATACGTACCATAAGCTGTTCTCTGTCTGAATCTGAATAATCAGTCTCCAATTTAAGGTAAGGCAATTTTAGAGTGTTTTTTACAAACTCTTCAACTAAAAAAGACTCTATATTGTAAGTATGGCAGGCCTGCCATACAAGATCCACCACAGCATCTACTGCAAATTCATTCGCGAGTTCGTTTATAAGCTCTATCCGTCCCGTGTTAGGTGTCATACATGAGCAGGGAATATTAAAATGTTTTTGGGCAATTGCTTTCAGGGGATCACCATTTTCAGAAGTAAGAGCTGCTAATGGTTTTATTCCGGAACAGGCTTCTTGAACAACAACAACACCCCCACACTCCTCTATCAGTTCAATCACTTTTGTAGTTCCATGAGCAGTAGGACAGCCTGTTAGCAGCACCCGGGGTGCGTTTGGTGAAATATCTTTATAACCTTTTTCCATTCTTGCTTCAATTTTTTCAATGAATTTTTCTAACATATTCAGATGATTGGGGTATCCGGATACTCTGTATCTTAATTTAGCCAATTCACGCCCTGAAACAATCGAGGGATTATGTGCTCCTAACTTGAGTGCTCTAAGCAAGAGCTTACGCTCTTTATTCATTCTTTTTATGGCGGATCGAAGTTTTTCATCTGTTATCTTAGTATTAAAAATATTTTCTAATTTGTGTTTCAAATCCACTACTTCCAAAAACCAATGATTAAAGGCACTTTCAACTTCAACCCGTTGAGTCAGTTCCAGGACATGAATTTCTTTACGCTCGGTGAGCAACTCATACATCTTCTTTTTTCCATCACAAGTCGTTTCAGCTACAATCAAATCGCTCACCACATAGAATGGGCAACGATTTGTGAGAATATAACCAAAAGAGGATTTGATGAGAGGACAAAGGTTTGCGGGTAATACTGTCTCAGCCGGAGCAATGGTTCTCTGGTTAGCACCGCAAAGACATACCGGAATAGCTTCGGCTGCCATTATCAATTCGCGTGGAGTAAACTCACAATAAATTCCAACAACACCTCTTCCTTTTCGCTTTTCAGCTCGTACATAGTCCACCTCGCGGGCCATGGAATTATGAAAATATTCAATTGGATCATCGTTAGTCTCAGATTTACCCAACTTCTTTGATGGAAAGCCTACTGGTATGCTGGTTCCTCGCTGTGAGCGGAGAAGCTCCATGAAGCCTTCTAACCTGTTAACAACTTGTTCACTCAGCCTGTTTGGCGAAAAGGGGATGTCAAAGGAAAGAACGGGAATGTCAATTTCCTTTTGTACAGCTTCAGCTATAATTCGCTCCTCATAGGCACAGTGACTTGCGCCAAAGATACCGGTAATTAAAACACCCTCTGCTCCGAACTTTTTCGCTTCCTTGATAATTCTCCGGGCTCTGAATTCACTTGATCCGATCATTGGATCGTCCATATAATTCTCTGCGATTGCCTCAAGTGGTGATTTTGATTCATCCAACTGATAGTGTGTATGGGATATTAAATATTCGGAACCAGCCACGCAGCCACCCAAGTCTTCCAGTAAGGTAAGTACAGCCGCATCGGTCGGGGGAGTTACCCAATAGACACGCAGCGGATCGTGGTCGAAAGGAGATTCATTTTTCTCAATGCGGGAGCGGACCATTGAGAGAAGATCATCCAATACTTTAACAGATTCCCAGGGTTCGCTGCAGTGGTGAAGAGCAATAAATTCTGCCAGCAGCATCTCAAGCCCTGGTAGAGGTGGTCTCTTATGACCATAGACAAGGTCACGTAATTCCCGCACAAGCCCTCTTACCTGATTAAAACTCTTCACACTGGCACGCAACTCATCTTCACTTATTTTTCTTCCGCTCACTTCTTCAAGTTTGCGGACGATTGCCTGGTACTGTTTAGTTAAGAATTCAACTGCGCTTTCAGGGTAGGCAGAGCCACCAAATGGTGTCTTTTTAAACTTTTCTCCCCGAAGCATTGGGGAAGGTTCTAATCGGGTAGGAATTTCCCACCAGTGAATCGGATTTCCCTGCCATTCAATAAGTTGCATCACTGCGGAAAAATCATCGCAGCATGAACCGACACCGGCAAATGAAAGATCAGGTTTTGGAAAGTAATCCAGCGTTTTATATGCACCTAATGCCGCTCTTACATAGCATAATTCTTCGGTAGCACCCAGTTCTGATGCTGTGTCCAGAAGGTGTGGTTCCTCTGAGAAGCAGGGAGCCCACCAGAGTTCATCGGCATAAAAGGTGAGTGACTCAGGCACAGCATATGATATAATGGGCACCTGGCCAAGATCTTTCATTGTCGCAAAGATCTTCCAGCCCTTTTCTTTTGCCAGAAAAAGTCTGTCTCTTTCGCTGAATAAAAATGCCCACAGTCTCAAGGAGGGTAGACCGGAATCGAATTTCAACCGCGACAGCAAAGTGTCGCCTCTGCAGGAATATTCATGCGGACTAAATAGATAATTCACACCTCCGGGTATCAGCGGACGAAGGAAAGTACACTTAGCACGATATTCCTCAGGAATTGTGGACATTGACTGTTCCCAGTCAGCGGATGATATTCTTTCAGGTTGTTTTTTCATTGTAATGATTCCACAAATGCCTCAATACGTCCGGTATTCTTATTTTGAATCCCTTCACCATAACCTGAATCGAGAACCAGTAGAGGTACCTCAAAGGTCTGTCTCATCCTCTCTTTCTCTGAATACCATAAATCACAGAACGGCAATGTTTTCAGAATAATTCCTGATGCAGACGTTTGATCAAGAGTTTCAGCAATGTGGTCATAAACCAGGGTATTTGGTCTTCTCCTGATACATGGTGTTGACCGGAAAGTAGAGAGTGCCAGAGACTCAATTACAGCATTGTCAGGGATGCCTTCGAGATTGCAACTATCCTGAACGGAATTTAGACCTGTACAATTAATTGGTACTATTCCTACTCTGTACTTTGCTAAAATTTCAAAAAGCCACATCTCCTCTTCACAGGTAACGCTGCCGATAAGCAAAATTTTAACAGTAGGTCTAAACTCAGGAATATGTGTCATATTACTTTTCAGAAAATTATAAAACTGCATCGGTCGAGACACATGCAGCGTCCAGGTGATTTTCTGCAGAATATGAGGAGGTAAGTAAAAATCCATTATTATCCCGGTGAGGATATGTGATATTTTTTTTCGATAATCTTCATATTGTCGCACAACCTTTATATTGACTTTACTACTAATATATACAGAGAGACTCTCAACTGCTCGTTTCAAGCCGGTAACAAAATATTTTTCAGAATCCTCGGTCACTGTGGCCGGTAGTTGAACAGGAATGACTGGAATTTGTAAATCATTTTGGAGCCTTTCCAGGGTTCTTCTCATTTGATCACAGCTGATGATACCTACCACAAGATCCACTATTGAATGAAGTGATGTTTGTTGCAAAAAATTACCAATAATCGCTTTACAGTAAGAACAAGCATCCGGCCTTACTAATTTCTCCGCTGCGCTCTCAGCCTGTACAGTAGCTCCTGAAAGGATACGTAGCGGCCAAACGCCCAGGCCCCAAAGTAGAGATGGTGGAAAAAAACGACAGAAAGTCGCAGCTACCTTACCACCATCTTCTCTGAATTTTATCAGATTGTGGTACTCTTCAGTACGAAAATCTTCAATTTTATCAAGTAGTGCTGATACCAAAAATTAGGTTTCCTTATCAAATAAGTTATTTTTTTACAGCAATCCATCTGCCCCGGGCAAATTTACCGGCATGTGCCATTTCCGACATAAACATCATTTCACCTCCCATAACTTCGAATAGTTTCATATCATCACCAATGATTTTCAGAGCATCATAAGAGAGTTGCATCGTGAGCATCTTAATATAAAGATCAATACAATTTGCAAAATGTTCATGTAGATCCTCTGATGACACAAGATCCAGACCGTGCTTCTCAATGAGCTTATTATATCCTTTTTGTGAATCCAAATATGGAAACTTCATGAAGGTATTTATCCGTTCAGCTTCGGAATCAGACAGGCCATTTGGCCCTTCGATCCAATCTGAAAATGCCAGTGTACCGCCTTTTTTAAGTACTCTGGCAGCACCTTCAATGAGTTTGTCTTTGTCATCCACATAACACCAGGCATCTTCACCCCACACCACATCGAATGATTCATCCGGCCAGGGGATTTCCAACACGTTGCCTAATTTAAATTCTATTTTATCAGCTAAACCTTCCTCAACAGCTCTTTTCTGTGCTTCCTCGAACATCTTTTTCGAAGCATCGAGACCATATCCCTGTACACCAAAGTTTTTAACGAGGAACCGCAATCCTGCGCCGAGTGCACTACAAAGGTCGAGTATTTTAAAATCTGCTTTAATTCCTGCTTTTTCTGCCAGAACCATGGACTCTGCGAAACCGCCTATATGAATTTGCTCTCCCATAATAAGTTCCCAGAGTTTGCCTTCCGGTCCATCATAAACTGCCTGAACTTCCTTTAATCCAATGTTAAACTTTTTCATCTGATACTCCAATTTTTTTGTTTGAAGAAAATCACTTTATGAAAATGGATAGCTGTTATTTATAGAAAATAT
>CBDUVK010000163.1:0-6716 GCA_965370645.1 uncultured bacterium | reverse complement strand
GCTGGCTCGATACCGCACCGGTATACGGCCTGGGGCATTCCGAAGAAATTGTGGCGCAGGCCCTGCACGGAAGACGGGAAGAAATCTTCCTGGCGACCAAATGTGGATTGGTTTGGGACGAGCAGAAAAAAATCACGAACAATAATCGTCCGGAGAGTATCTTCCGGGAAGTGGAGAATAGCCTGAGACGTTTGCAAACTGATTATATCGATCTATATCAGATACACTGGCCGGATCCACGCACCCCGGTTGAATCCAGCTGGGAAGCCATGGTTCAGTTAAAAGAGCGGGGGAAGGTAAAACAGATCGGAGTCAGTAACTTCAATGTCAAACTGCTCGAGAAATGTGAAAGTATCGGTCATGTGGATTCATTACAACCGCCCTACAGTTTATTGGACCGCCGGGTTGAAAGCGACATTCTGCCCTGGTGTTTAAAGAACAAAACCGGTGTAATTGCTTACAGTCCCATCCAGAACGGTCTCCTCAGCGGAAAATTCGACAGGTCACGTCTCACACCGGACGACTGGCGTCATAAAAATTCCTATTTCAAAGAGCCTGCATTTACGAAAAACCTGGAATTCACAAAAAAACTCAAACCGATCGCTGAACGGAATCATAAAACCGTCCTGCATCTGGCCATTGCCTGGGTTCTCATGCACCCGGCTGTCACAGCAGCTATCGTAGGTGCCCGGCGGGCATCGCAGGTGGATGAGATTGTTGGCGGAGCAGATTGGAAGCTCAGCAATGAGGATATGGCGGAAATAGAGACACTAAGCGAGGAAATGCTTAAACAGGCTTAAACCCTCCCCTTCAAGGGGAGGGTATTGCCCTGTTCTTTTCAAATCTTCAAAATAGTATCACTGAACCGCCAGCATCAAACCATCCCGATTATGCATCACCACGCTCAGGATTTCACCGTTTGGACTTACTTCGTTGACGTCTAACTGAGAAACCCCGACCACGATTTCGCTTGCACCGCTTTGATTCACCAGCTCTTGTATATCAGCAGATGCGAATGTATAAGTGCCGGGATTGTCCTCTAAAACGACCATAATTGAACTGGAAGACAAAGGTGCTGGTGGAAAAGGATGACGACCGTGCTGTGGGTGGCCTCCTCTGGGTGGTCCTGGGCCTATGCCTGGCCTGTGGCCCGGAGCTGGATGCAGATGAAGAACCACACCGGTGTTCGCCTTACCTCCACTCCAGGATAGGGTTAAATCTTCAGAGACAGAAATGGTCTGGCCCGCTGAATGACTGCTTATTTCAAGCAGCGCGGGAGGAGAAGTAATTCCCAGTTGCACCGGATCAAAAACTGATGAACCACTGACTTCAAATTCATAAAGGGTATTGGGTACAAAGCCCAGCGTCGGATTCGTACTTCCCCTCAGCCTGTGAGAGAGCATATACACCACGCCCCCTTCCCGACCGGTCCATTTGTTCATCTCAAGTTGATTCGAGCCATAGTTAATGAAAACAGATCCCATATCTATTCCCCCTCCAAATGGATGGGGGCGTTGTTCCACGGGTTCCTCAAACGCTACAGCCGAGGCGTGACCTGCAATTTCAGAGGTTCCTCCGGAGGGATCCATCAATTCTCTCCATCCGATAGAAAAGATCGCCTTACTTTCCGAAAGCGGCAGTCCACCTCTTTCCATGAATTCAATTTGGTCGTCTAACATGGAAAAACCTTGGGATGCATATAAATATTGGGAATCCGCTTCCGGTTGACTCACATCCGAACACCCCCAGAGTAACAAAAAAGCTGAAACAACAATTAAACTGATAAAAACTTTCCAAAACATAAATCTGTTCTCCCTTCTATTTTATTCACTATATGAATTAAATGTTAAAGAATGGGGAGAATTGGACCGATGTGTTGTTCCGATTCTCCCCCCTTCAATCCAAATCAATCCCTCATGGGGCGCTGCCCATGACGGGCATGCTTGAAATGTCCTCCCCATTTATCTCCACGTGACAGGATATGCAGATCGAATTTCTTCCTCTGTTCTTCAGTCAGGATATCACGTACCGCACGTTGGTGAATTACTCTCTTCATATGAATCTCTTTCTGAAGGTTTGACATCTGGTCAATTAACTTGGATACTTTGTTTTCGTTAAACTTCTCTGCGATCAATTCCATTTTCATTTGCGTTCGGAGTTCTTTCAATTCCGTTCTCAGTGGCAAAATTTGCTTTTCATGATCAAGTTTCAAATCCAAGATTTGTGATTCCTGAGATTCGGTCAATTCCAGCATTCGCATCATGCGCTGCGGACCATCTCCATCTCTTTTCTGTCGCGCTGTCAGCATTCCAACTGATATAAGCAATATTGCCACACTTAATAAAACGATTCTCTTTCTCATACTATTCTCCTTCTGTGAATGATTGACTTAGTACCTAAATGGTTTAAAATCAGGCCTTGGAGGACGTCCGCCTGGAAAACGCCTCCCTTCGTGCATACCCGGGCGTGAAAATGTCATAGCCTTGAAAAAGTGGTGTTGTTGTTCTGGGGTCAAAAACGATTTCGCGTAAATCATTTTTTTAATCGCTCTTTTCATAATCTGTAAACGGATATCCGATATTTCCTGCAACATTCGATCGACTGTATCTACAGGAGCCGGTGTTTGCTGCATTAAGAGAAAAATCTTCTGTTCCAATTCCATGACCTGGCTTCGTAAGCTCTCGGTTTCCTGCATAAATTCCATCAATAAATTCCTCAACTGATCACGTTGCTCCTTCTTCAAACCAAGATCCGGTCGTCCACCGGGGGGAAAGTGAGGTCTCCGGAACATTTCGGTGGGGCTAGGCTTCTCTGTTTTAAAAAACTGGATATACAGATAGCTTCCCAGGGTTCCCAGGTTGATAGCAATTAACAGGATAAGTGCCGTAATGAGTAACTTTATCTTCATTTTGCCTCCCCATTTTCCAGGTATAATATCTCATCCAGTTGAAAAACATTCTCTCCCTGATTGAAGGCTTGATAGTATGCCGTAACTATGCCCGAATCATTGCCATTTTCCGGTTGAAAAAGGGAATATCCCATGAAAGCCCCCAGGCTCATACCGATAAAGAGTAAAAGAGTAACAAAGGACCAGCGCAGACCATCGAAAAGAGGCACCTTTTTTGTAGAGATCGCTGTCCTGGCTTCACCGCTTTGTATTCGTGTGGAAAGATAGGGATCTGCTTCAAGATGAGGCAGACCGGCTGTATCAGGATTTTCCAAAACATCTTGCATCACCTGATAATAATGCTGGCAGTCCGGACATTCCTGGAGATGCTGATCAATAGCCTGCCGCTGCTCCCGGGTAATTTTCCCCTCCATCCAGGAAACTAGATTTTCGATGACTTTTTCGTGTTTCATGATATTTTCTCTTCTCTTCTATAAAAGTTAGACCATCTTCTTCGGTAAATCTTTCATATGAAAAAAAAATTATAAATTATTTGAGTATAAATAGATACTGGATACTCGCTTCTCGTTTCTGGTCAGATGATCCAAGTTTTGATAAGTAACGAGAAACGAGTTACGAGTACCGAGTATCGTTTTAGTATTCTTTGCGTTTTTGCGTGTAAGACAATTTAGGTTAATCATAAATGCTTCATCCAGGGTTTCAATTTTTCAACTAACATTTTCTTGGCACGATGCAAACGGGTTTCCACTGCACTGCCGGAAATAGATAATGTTTCCGCAATCTCTTTGTAGTTCATTCCTTCATAGCGTTGCAGGATCAAGGGAGCCCGGTATTTAATAGGAAGTGAATTAACCACATTTAGGACGATCTTCTCCCGTTCGGATTTTTCAACTATTCGGTCCGGTGCCGGAATATATCCTGATGACCAGTTTTCTTCCGCAACAGACTCCTGGCTTAACAGCTCTCCAACCGATTTATCCAGAAGCTGGGTCCAGCGCCACTTTCTTTCCTGTTTCATATAATTGATGAAATGATTGACCGCGATCCGGTAAATCCAGGTGAATATATGGGATTGAGACTTGAAACTATCTAATTTCTGGAATATTTTTGTAAAAACATCCTGGGTGAGGTCTCGGGCGGTATCCTCATTTCCGGTGTAACGATAGGCCAGGTTTAAAATTTTCTCACCATAGCGCCGGTATATATCTTCAAAGTTTAGCTGTGGAGTCTCTTCCAATATTTATCTCTTAAGAGTTTAATCCGACATCAATTACCTTATCTTAATGTATAGACAATAGAAATATGATTTTATTGCAAATTTTTTTTAGTTTGTATCAAATGATGCGAAATTGTTTTTTAGACAGGATGAACGGGATCAAAGAATATCGAACATCTAACGCTGAATAATGATGACGAGAAACGAGTAGCGAGCGACGAGTACCGAGTAACAGGTGTTACGCCTTTATGGCATCCCGGATAAGCTTAGATTAGCACAACAGGTTATTTTATTAAAATCCATCCTGTCAATCATATCTAAATAAAAGTTAAAAATTTGTTTTTGAAGTATTTGTTGATACTATTTTAAATTCATGAATTTTCGAGACAAGCTGTCGTTGGAGAAAAACCATAATAATTTAACAGAAGGTGCGTACCGCCGCTTATGGAAGTGATAATCCATCCAGTTCATTCTTAATTTCCGCTTTTCCGTTCTCATCCGGAAGGCTGAGCGGATGTCGCGGTTCTCCCCCATAGTACCCGAGTTGATCTAACGCAAATTTCAATCCCCCGATGCCGTAGACAGCCGTTGTCAACTGGTTTAAGCGAATTATTTTTAACTGAAGCTCCCGTGCCGCCTGCAAATCACCATTTTCAAAAAAACGAAAAATGTCGATACAAATCTGGGGAGCGATATTTGCAAAAGCCAGGATTCCGCCTACTGCTCCCATCACCAGACTGGTCATAAGCGTGTTTGCGTCTCCGGTTAAAAGTTGAAACTCTTTCAAATCAAGAGCGATCAAGGATTGAAAATAAGTAAGATTTCCGGAACTGTCTTTTATGCCAATGATTTGGGGATGCTCGCTGAGCCTGGCAATCAGATTAACCGGCAGATCAATCCCGGTAAATTTTGGCACATGATATATGATAACCGGAAGAGGTGAATTATCTGCGATTTCCAGGTAGTATCTTTCAAGGGCAGGGGGAGTCAGCTGGGCCTTATAGTAATGAGGTGTCACTACCAGCACTGCATCGCCACCCGTCTGATGGACCTGTTTTATGAAATTAATGGTTTTAAAAGTCGATTCGTTGCCTGCCCCGACAATAATGCTTTTCTCTTCCGGAACATATTTTACAGCAGTTTCCACCACCTCCAGACACTCCGAGGTTGTTAACATCACGTTTTCACCATTAGATCCCAGAATCACATATCCAGCCAGATCATAGTTGTTCCACTTCTTAATATTTTCAGCCAGGTGGGTAAAGGAAACCTGCTGTTTTTCGAAGGGGGTGATAATGGGTGGAAATATTCCCTTAAACTGCTGCATTTCACTCTCCCGTTTTCCTCGAAAATAAAACTCAAATCTGCCTAAAACAAACAATTTCATTTGATAATTACACATGAAGCATTATTTTAATCGTAATAAAAATGAGAAAAGGTTTAAACCATGTATAAAAAAATTGCATTCTTAGTAACACTATTCGTTCTGATTCAGTATGGCAACGCAGCTACGACAACGGGCCCGAGGCTTCAATTTTTAATGAATGCTTACCAGGCCGGATTTTCGTCTTTTTATGATCTGCCTGAACTTCAAAAAATCCCGCTTACATTAACCTTCAACCGGCCGGTATCATCTGAGACAATGAGTGTCCTGGAAAAAGCCGGGTTTCAACCACATCTTTACAATAATGAACCTCTGCGCTCTCTGCGGGTACTGGTTGGGTATTTATACAATCCTGCTGAAAACCTTGCAAATTTTTCCAATATTCCCCACTTGCTTGAAATCGAAACCAGCTGGCGACCACACCGGGCATATCCCCTTACCGTAAGCCGTGAACAAATTGAAGCGAATCAGGTTTGGCATATGGCACAACCGGCAATCACCGGAAAAAACCTACTGGTAGCGGACCTGGATACCGGTATCAATCATTTCCACCCCATGTTCTTTTTTGCTGACGGTGATACATTTCCCTGGACTGATGTAAATTCCAATAACCAGTTTGACCCCGGCACGGATGCTGTGGATTATAACGCATCGGGGACGATTGAGCCGGATGAAATCTTAAAATTTATGCAGGTGTCAACCTCAGGGGCAGTAACCAATCCCAGTGGATATAATCCATCTTTGGACTGGGTATACCTGGACCGGAATCAAGACGCTGTTCGTAATTATGGACCAGGTCAGGGATTCAATGAATCTGATCCGGCTTATGGTGAGCCCATTTTCATTAGCCTTGATCAAAATTCAAACGATCAACTGGACACCGGGGAATCCCTGGTGTTGCTCAAAACCAGTAAAGTCAGGAAGGTTTATCAATCCGATGGCGTTATCCGGGAACGCGGGGTGGATCTCATCCACAATGAAGGGGATTCTTACGGACATGGCACGCCGGTAAGCGGTATTTTGTTGGGTGGCGTGGCTGATGTCCACCAATTAGCAGGTATAGCACCGGACGCTGAATTGCTGATGGGTGTTAATGTCTATATCCCGGATCCGCCCTTCATCCAGACCATGGAAATACTGGCCCCCTGGGCAGCCGCCGAAGGCGCGGATGTGATTCTTTATGAGGACGGTGAATGGATCTGGCAATA
>CBDUVK010000162.1:0-6721 GCA_965370645.1 uncultured bacterium | reverse complement strand
TTAATTCTGAACCTGTTCCTTCTGATATTAATTGTCATCATCGCGGGGTGTGACAAGGACAAATCAATTACTAAACCTGAGTTTACCAGTCTTGAGGAAGAAATTGATGATATTGCCCAAAGATATGTTAAAGTAGGAGCGATAGTCGGAATAATTAATAAACAACGGGAGAGATTGGTGTTTTCATATGGAACCAAATCCATTAACGATAATGAACCGCCTGATATAAATACGGTTTTTGAGATCGGTTCCATTACCAAAACTTTTACTACTACTTTGGCGGCCGACATGTATATAGAGGGATATTTCTCAGATGATACCGTAGGGCACTATTTACCAGCCAATAAAGTAACTATGCCCAGCAGGCAAGGGGTTGAAATAAGATTTGTTCATCTGGCTACCCATACTTCAGGTATTCCCAGGAGTCCACAGCGAGATCCCAGTTTCCCTCTGCCGGAAGAGTATGATCCCCTTAATCCTTATGCAGATTATACTACTGAGCACATTTACGATTATCTAACAAATTATTGTATTCTGGAATTCACTCCGGGTACCTGGTGGTCATATTCCAATACCGGCATGGGTTTACTTGGCCACATTATGGGGTTAGTTGATGGCACATCATACAAAACCGTTTTAAATCGGGAGTTATTTGATGTTCTGGGAATGGACAACAGTTCTCTCTTTTTAAATGAGCAGCAAAGAGATAATCTTGCTCTGGGACATAACTCCGGCAAAGAAATTGTCCCGAATTGGTATGCCAACGATATATTCCAGGGAACTGGATTTATTAAATCCTGCCTGAACGACATGTTTAAATATCTGGAAGCCAATATGGGTTTAGTTGAGAGCCCTTTAAGGGAAGCTATGGATCTGGCGCATCAGCCACAGATGCATCAGGGATCGATGGGAGACCAGGGATTAGCCTGGTACATTCTCGAATTAGATGACGGGCAAACGGTGGTATACAGCGCCGGAGATACCAACGGATATTCAGCATACATCGGATTTAATAAATCTGCATTAACAGGAGCAATCATTCTGTTGAACTGTTCCATGCATGACGGATCTAACCTGGGTTCCGGAGCATCACTGTTAAAGGCAATTATGAGATATTAGAGAATAAAGCAAAACTAAAATTTCCTGAATCTGAACTGTCAATACAATAAATTGAAGGTGTTCTTTTTGATCCGGTAGCTCAGGAAGTTATCACTAAACTTGGTTTCAATCTGAATTCATTGTAAACTGTCTTCGCTTCCCTGCAACCGCAAATGCAGACTTTTGAATACTGCTACCAGAAATAGTGCCACTCCCAAAGTTACAACCACCATACCGCCGGTTGGGAAATCCAAACTGTACGATAAGTAACTACCAAGCAGGCTTACCAGTACTCCGGCAAACCAACCAATGCCTAGGCGGGTCAAAAAGGATCTACCCAATAATGTTCCAATGACTGCTGGTACAATAAGAAATCCAAAAACTAATAATACCCCCGCAACTCGAACCGCAAAAGTAACCAGAATCCCTAGCAGGGCGTAAAATACAAAGTCCCACATCATTAAATTTCTGGCATTATTTTTCCCTTTCACCATCTGTTGACTGATCACCACCAGCCGCTTATGGATAAGAAAATAAACCCCGCCCAGAATCAAATAGACGATAAAGTAAAACAACACTTCGGACCAATTCACCCAGAGTAGATGCCCAACCATCAGATCATGAACCTGCTCCGAACCATGAGGCAGGCGGTCACCGGCCAGAATGACGGCTGATGCACCTGTTGCATAGAGTATACCGATAAATGCCTCTAGGGGTATGATAGACCGCAACCGGCGGGTTGCGGATAGCAGCAGTGCAGCCAACAGGGTAAAACCGAGGGAAAGCGGATAGATCAGGGGATCGGAGAGCTCCAGACCCATAAAAAACCCAAAAGAGATTCCCAGAGCCGCGATCTGTGCCAGGGCAATATCGATAAAGATGACCTCCCGCATCACCACATGGATACCCACATAGCCACAAATGCCAACCAGAATAATGCACAAAACAATAGCCGGTGCCATGAAGGTTAAAATTTCAATCATTTTTCACCCCGCTTTCTTTTATGTTGTCTGTTTCGAACGGGTAAATCTACATCCTGTTCTGAATCCGGAAAGGCCTCCACCAGATGGGTCACCATGTATTCAATCCAGGGGAAATAGTCATCTGCCCCTTCCATCGCATTGACCTCACCGGGTAATATTACCAATTGTGCACCCGTAGAATTGGCCACTTCCTGAGCTTTGGCAGGATCTTTCCAGGAGGAAATGATCACCACTTTAATATTCTTCAGTTCCATTAACTGAATGATTTCCTTTTTATGCCGGGGTGTAGGGGGGATACCCGGTCGCAACTCAATATAGTCCACAGCATTCAAACCCAGCCAGTCTAGCAGATAACTCCAGTGGACATGGTAACAAATCAGGTCCCTTCCCTTAATTCCCTCAGCCATTTTTTCAAGTTCTGTTATTTTCATATTTAACAGATCTTTAAACCCGGTTAGGTTATCTCTAAACCATTTTTCATGATCCGGATCCAGTTCAACCAATCTCTCTGTAATCAACTCCGCTACCAGCAAAGCGTTGTAAGGATTAAGCAGATAGTGGGGATTCCCGGCTGGATGAACATCTCCCATACTTCGGTCCACTTCTCCAATCGGTTTTTCCAGAATATGGTTCACGGATAATACTGACGAAGCGTTAAGATTACCCTTCGAACCAATATTGATTCTGTTATTTCGCGCTCCCTGAATCAGTAACGGAAGCCAACCAATTTCCAACTCCATGCCTGAATAAATAAGCAGATCGGCTCTATGCAATTTCATCATATAACTGGGTTTGGCTTCCACGTAATGGGCATCCTGCACACCCCGGGTTATGGAATAGACTTTAACATGGTTACCACCAATTTGCTCAGTAATGGAAGCTAAACTGGGAAGCGTGGTTATCACATCTAATCGTTTGGCCTCAGACTGTTTCCAGCTTATTAAAAGGATTGATAAAGTTATAATGATGATGAAATATTTGTTTGTCATGACAAATTTCCTCAATACTTGTGAGCAGGATGAGAACCGACGGTTACATTGACCTGCACCAGAATTTGTTGCTCAATTTCCCCATTGATATCAATTCGATTATATTGAATACGATAGGCGCTGAATTCAGTTGGTACATACGCCAGAGAAAAACTCCAGCGGTTACAATTTAAATCTGCTACGGATTTATTATTCAGAATTTCCGAACCCGGAAAAAACCGGTATAGTTCACCAGGACGTACATACCAGTCGTATCTTGCTTGTATCCAACACCGAAGACTGACCTGGTTTAGCGCCTGGATGAAAAATCCATGCACCGGATTTGTAGTAGAACCATCAATGTCAAAACTTGTGCTAACATACTCTCCTTGTAGAACAAAAGAGCGGTAGCGGCCCCGCCGTAGTGGTCTCCACTTGACGTACAAATCTACTCCCCAGGTGCGCGAGCTGATATTGCTGGTATCCGGACCGATGGGTGTCCGATCTTCATCGTTATAATAAAGTCCTTTGTTTCCTGTCAGAAAGGATCCACCCAGTCTCAAACATATTTCTTCTGTCAGGTCCCACACATTGTCCGCATGAGCCAAATAGGCAAAATCCGTTTTACCCTCTCCATCAAATAAATTTTCATTGTTCCCGTTTAAAAATCCGCCAATTAAATCAGAATACCATGGAAGAGGTAGTAGATAAGAAGCCTCAATCCCCACTTCATTTAAATCGGGTCCAAAAATCTGATTTAGTATGATAGGCCATTCAGCAAATGCCATATGATGTAAATGATAGAGATTATGCCTTCCAAAAGTATTGAGCATTTTTCCCCCTTTTAATATCACCGGGACAGGCATTCGCAGGGTTGTCAAATAAGCCTCTTCAACACCCAAACCCTCTTCTTCCACCGCACTAAAGGCAATTCTGGATTGGAGATAGATATCCACATTCGATGTCATCTCAACACAGATTTCCTGATAATGCATACCGGTTTTTAATCCCAACTCTGGCCATAAAACTTGAGATTTATCCGTACCCACCGCATAAAAAAGGCCATTCACGCTAATAGCAGGATTAAATGCACGGCTGATCCCGGTGGCTGCGGCATCAGCTGAGGTCTGAGAAAAGGCCAGATTCAAATAAATACTCGTTATGACTAAATTAAATAGAAACAAGAGTTTCTTGCACATTGCACAAACCCTTATGTATCAAATAATGAATTAATTATCACAAAAATATCAGAGATAAACCACAAACAGTTGATGTACAATCCCTGTTTGAATTTAACGACCTAATAATCTTTGGGAGTATTTTTAAAGGAGTGAAAATTCAGGCGGTGCGCGTATGGTAAATATTGAAATGAACGGATGGTCATAAAAGTTGACAGGCTGTGATTCTGAAATGATAAAGATGAGATTCAATACTGGTTCTGCTACATCAACCGTTGTTAGCAGTACCTGAGTCTCATACGCCAAACAGATGGGACAATCCGGTTCGGCCGTCATCAAGTGGTCTGGATCATCAAAGAGGGGAACCAGCTGGATGGATAAGATACTGATAACGAGAAAACATGCAACAATTTGAGATATGCATCTCATGAATATAAAATATGAAAATATTACACGAATGGGAAGAATTTTTAATCTTTCAAACAACATTTTGCTTTAAAACAGGGAGTATTAATAAAAAATACTGTTTTAACACATTTTACGAGAGAAGATTCTGATAGTTACCCACTGAATTTTATCAATATTAGCTAGCTTTTACCATATAAATTGACATACCTCCCGAAATACTATAAATTTAGAGTTTTTAATTATGTACTTATTGAAATGATCAAATTGGTGTCATTCTGAACTTGGTTCGGGATCCTGTAAAGCGACACTAAATTTGTAACTATTAAATTTTACTGGTAAATTGAATGTCTGTTAATCCGATCCGAAATTTCTGTATTATTGCCCATATTGACCATGGGAAATCCACCCTGGCAGACCGCCTGCTGGAGTACACCCATACGCTGGTCGGGCGTGAACTGAAAGAGCAGGTTCTGGATGCCATGGACTTGGAGCGTGAGCGGGGAATTACCATTAAGGCTCATTTTATCCGGATGGATTATAAACACTCAGATGGCAAAGACTATATATTTAACCTTATTGACACACCCGGTCATGTGGATTTCAGCTATGAAGTTTCCCGCAGTCTGGCCGCCGCAGAAGGAGCCCTGCTGCTGGTGGATGCTGCCCAGGGGGTGGAGGCCCAGACCATCAGCAATCTTTATCATGCCATCGAAAATGACCTGGTCATCATCCCAATCATAAATAAAGTCGATCTCCCCAGCGCCCAGGTAGAATCGGCAAAACACCAGATTACGGAATTGATCGGCTGTGATGAATCGGAAATAATCCTGGCCAGTGCAAAAACCGGTCTTGGCACCGAAGATGTGGTTGATGCCATTATTAATCGAATTCCATCACCAAAAGGGAAAAAGGACGAGCCTCTGCAGGCACTCATATTCGATTCCAGTTTCGATAATTATCGCGGTGTGGTGGCGTTGATCCGGGTCAATGATGGTTCTATCACCGTGGGAGATAAAATCAAATTCTTCGCCACGCGAGAATCATTTGAAGTTGAAGAAGTCGGCACTCTGCGTTTAAAACGGGTTAAACGGAACACGCTTCATACCGGAGAGGTTGGTTATCTCATCTGCGGTGCAAAGGATGTTCACGATATCCGGGTGGGCGACACCGTCACTCACCTAAAACAGGGTGCGGCTAAAGCCTTACCCGGTTACCGGGCAGTTAAACCGATGGTTTACAGCGGTATATATCCGGTTAATAATCAGGATTTCGAGGGTCTGCGCTCCTCTCTGGAAAAACTGGTTCTGAATGATTCAG
The DNA here is from genome assembly GCA_965370645.1 of uncultured bacterium. Lineage (GTDB taxonomy): Bacteria > Calditrichota > Calditrichia > RBG-13-44-9 > RBG-13-44-9 > RQOF01. The sequence continues at coordinate 769 of CBDUVK010000162.1, read as the reverse complement.
CGCTTCAATACGAGCCGGAAACCTCCACTGCCCTGGGATTTGGTTTCCGGGTTGGATTTTTAGGATTACTCCATATGGAAATCGTTCAGGAACGGCTTGAACGCGAATTTAACCAGAATATTATCATCACCACGCCTAACGTAGTCTACCAGGTACATACCAACGACGGGAAGGTTTTAACGATTGAGAATCCCACCAAAATGCCGGAAACAATACGCATTGATAAGATTGAGGAACCTTATATCAAATCCCAGATTCTGACACCACCGGAATATATCGGAAATGTCATGAAAATTTCCAATGAAAGGCGTGGGATACTTAAGAACACTTCTTACATCGATCCTTCCCGGGCGGATATTGAATATGAATTTCCCTTATCTGAGGTCATTTTTGATTTTTTTGATAAGCTCAAATCGGTCTCGCGGGGGTACGCATCATTGGATTACGAGTTCGCCGGGTATCGGGAGGCCAAACTGGTGAAGCTGGATATCCTGATCAACGGGGAACCCCTGGACGCTCTTTCCACGATTGTCCACAAAGACCGGGCGTACGAGCAGGGTAAAACTTTGTGTACAAAACTGCGCAAACTGATTCCGCGCCAGATGTTCGAAGTAATCATTCAGGCCAGCATCGGTAATAAGGTCATTGCCCGCGAATCTGTACAAGCGCTGCGTAAAAACGTTCTTTCAAAGTGTTATGGTGGCGATGTGACCCGAAAACGCAAACTACTGGAAAAACAAAAAGAGGGAAAAAGACGCATGAAACAGGT
>CBDUVK010000161.1:0-6754 GCA_965370645.1 uncultured bacterium | reverse complement strand
TACGGTTTCTCATATCCGGTCTTGATAGTGCACAGGACCTAAATATCATTCCCGACACTTTAGATTTTACCACCAGATCTTCCATAAATAGTGAGACAGCCCGGCATCTTTGCATGGCTTTCCTTATCACTGTTGCGGGTCAGAAACATCCTGATTATACCCCTGCTAAAAATTTTTTAGAGGAACTGAGTGGAAATTCTGAGTGGGACATTCTGGCGAAGTTCTTTTTAGAGGGAATCTCTCTGATTCCGCGGGAAATTGAAAATGTTGCTGAGGAGGATTCCCAATTTTCCAGTGATTTAAGAGAGGTTGCGGAGTGGGTATCTGACGAGGCAAACGGCCAGAAATCTGCAGAAATTATTAATAAAGCTCATACCCTGTTTTTTCCGGAATCTCTGGATATTTTCAGAAACCGAGAAGAAGCTGTGACTGCTCTAAAGCAAAAAAGAACTGTCTCTATCTCTAAACTTAATCCTGAACCTATCCACACTCCCCACCGGGAAATTCTGTTTACCGCCAATGTTCTGCTCACTATTCCTCCTGCATCACAACCGATCGGTGAGTTATCTTTAAGTGATTTGTTAAAAAAAGAGTTGAAAGAAATTATTAAGGAACCTCAGTTATACTGGTACGATCATCCTATTCAAATCGGGGTGACACCTGAGCAGAATGAGATCCTCTACGGTTTGCGTGGTTTGGATGAAGCCATTGCATTCGAAAAAAAGCGGGGCAATGTTCCCGAAGATGCCAAAGTCACCTGCCTGCTATCGGTATCGGTTACCCATGCCGGATTGCACCGCATTGCTCATTCTTACCTCAAGGAAGAGTTGGAGAAAAGCGGAGGACTTAAAAATCTCAAGCTGTACATATTTACTGAATCTGATACCGATGAATTATGTGATGCTATCTTGTTGCCGGTATCTGAAAGTTACTTAAATCTTGCTGAAGATAAAGACCTCTTGGAGGTGTTTGGTGTGGACGGGGAGTATGGCAGGCACTATAGTTTTCTGAAAGCTATTGCCGCATTATGGAGTATTTTGATTGATTCCAAGATTCGAGCCACATTTAAAATTGATCTGGACCAGGTTTTTCCTCAGCAGGAACTGGTAAAAGAAACCGGTGCATCAGCATTTGAACATTTTCAGACGCCTCTGTGGGGAGCAGAGGGTTTAGATTATTGGGGAGAACAGATTGAACTGGGTATGATCGCTGGTGCTTTGGTGAATGAGCGCGACATTGGAAAATCTATATTCACCCCGGATGTAACATTCCCGGAGAGATCGCCCACTCCGGATGAATATATCTTTTTCAGCACCCTGCCTCAGGCGCTTTCAACCAAGGCGGAAATGATGGCCCGCTACAACACCGGGCAACTGGATGGCAAAAACAGCTGTCTTCAACGGGTTCACGTCACCGGCGGAACCAATGGTATCCTGATCGATGCATTGCGGCGATACCGGCCTTTCACGCCATCCTTTATTGGACGAGCGGAGGATCAGGCTTACATTCTTCCCCAATTGGTAAGTGATACGGTTAATCTTGGGTATGCGCATAAGGATGGATTAATAATGCGTCATGATAAAGAAGCATTTGCCCAGGAAGCGATAAAGAGTGCATTTGTTGGAAAATTAGTCGGGGATTATATCCGTATTTTGTATTTCTCGGAATATGCCAGAGTCATTGAAAATGGTACAAATCGAATCAAGCATAAAGTTGATCCCTTTACCGGCTGTTTTATTTCCCGAATACCTGTCACAGTAGTATATCTGCGTTTTGCATTAAAAGCTGTTTCCCTGTTTGCAGAAGGAAAAGAAGAGCATGGGGTAGAATTATTAAGGATGGGAAGTCAACGAATTAGAACAGCTCTCAGGTTTACCCGGGGAAACCCTTCCCGGCTTCATAATAAGTATGAAAAGGAAAAGCAGGATTGGCATATTTATTATGATATCTTAAAAGTACTTGATGAAGCATTGCAAAAAGATGAACCGTCGGCTGTTGAATTGAAGGAGAAGACTCTGAATTTTATAGCTCAAAGAAGGATATGAGATAAATTTTTAGATTATTCAGAAACTGGAAAAATGTGATGCAAAAAATTTTACCTTTATTTCTGGTCTTATGGATCGGAGTTGGATTTTGCAAAGATTTCAGACTTTATTATCTGGGTGGCCAGTCTAATATGGATGGGTATGGCCATATCTCTGATTTGCCTTCTGACTTATTAGTCCCCTTCTCAACTGTTTATATTTTTCACGGAAATAGTTCCCCTGATAATGTTGAGGTTGATGGGAAAGGAATCTGGGAGCAATTGAAAGCAGGACATGGGGTGGGATTCTCTTCGGATGGATTCAAGAATACTCTTTCGAAGAGATTCGGGGTAGAGCTCACCTTTGCCCAAACATTGCTGGAGGAAAATCCAGGGGGAAATATTGCGATTATAAAATATTCAAGGGGAGGTAGTGCTATTGATCAGGAAGCTGCTGGTAAATTCGGGTGCTGGGAACCAGATTTCTATATCGGGAATCATATCAATCAATATGATCATTTTCTGGCAACGTTGCAGAATGCGTTTGCTGTTGAGGATATTGACCAGGATGGAGAGACAGACCGGCTCATTCCTGCTGCCATCATCTGGATGCAGGGGGAGAGTGATGCGGTATTTACCCGTGAAATTGCCGAAAGATATGAATTCAACCTGAAGCGGTTGATGGATCTGTTCCGGGCGGCACTGCGGGTGGATGACCTGCCTATTGTGATAGGTCAGATTTCCGATTCCGGCGAGGATAATAAAGATGGCCAAGTATGGGATCATATGCACATTGTGACGACAGCTCAGGCATCGTTTGTGAGCAAGAATATAGCCGCCTTTCTGGTTACCGGTACCGAAAATTATCAATATTCTGATCCCTGGCATTACGATAGTGCAGGTTACCTGGATCTGGGAATAAAATTTGGTGAAGCCGTTTTAAAATTTTACAGAGGTTCCTCTCCTTTCAAGTAAATATATTTTGTAATAATAATTTTGTTAGCATGTCAGTCAGATTTTTAGCTGACGTTTCCTCATTTTATTTCTTTCACATTATTAAACTAAGATCGGAATTATAATAAAGATCTTGCAAAACTAACGAACGATCGTTAGTTTAAAGAAAAAATATCTCTCCCTATGGCACATTCTACCAAACAGTTGATTTTAGAAGAAGCTTTGAATCTGTTTCTTGTAAAAGGGTATCATGGCGCCTCCATGCGCACTTTAGCCAAAAGGGTTGGTCTTCAGGGGAGCAGTATCTACAACCATTTTAAAAGTAAAGAAGCCATCTTCACTGCGCTGATGGAATTGGCCGGTCCTCAGCTGATAGGATTGCAAATCGAAGAAATACTTGAGAAATATCAGGAACACAGTCCTGTTAAGATGATTAAATTAATAATTGAAAAGATTACAAAAAACTGGTTTCAGGAGCGGGAAGCACTTTTGTTTTTACTTATGATACGTGAATCTCCCTTATTCTCTTTGAATGTTAAAACACGCAGCGGACAAATGGTCCAGAAAGCGCTGCTACCTTTAACGCAATATATTCAAAAATTGCAACATCAGGGCATCTTTCAAACAGATTTCCCAGCTCAGTTTTTCTCCTGGACACTGCTGGCTCCCATCGCCAATTTACGCCTGAATTATCTACTCCCCAATGCCTGTGAGGAAGATAAAACGACCGGCAGGAGGATGATCCAATTACATTTGGATTATTATGTCAGCAGGAATTTTATCCAATAATTTCAATATAAGCCAAATCACAAGAGACTCTAATCAGTTATAAATCAATAGTTCGATATTAATTGTTTAATTGAATATGGGACGAGAACATATTACTTTTGGTTTAATGATAATGTGAATTACTGTATTTTATTCCGAAACCGTGTCCTATGACTTTTAGAAGTGGATGTCAAATATGCGGCGCTGCAGTGGTCTATACTTCAGAATCCGAATGCTTATCCTGCAGCGTTTGTAGAATCGAGTTCGATACAGAGGCTAAATGCGCAGAGGGGCATTTTATTTGTGATAACTGCCACGGCCTGTCTGCCAATGATTGGATTGAACAGTTTTGTATAAGTACCAGGGTAGAAGATCCGATAGAGCTTGCAAATGTCCTCATGAATAACCCGCTGGTAAATATGCATGGACCGGAACATCACTTTTTAGTACCAGCGGTCTTGTTGACAGCATGTTATAATGTGAGAAATGAGATAGAGAAAAAGAAAAATGCCTTGCGAAGGACCCGGGACCGGGCCGAAAAAGTCCTGGGGGGTATCTGCGGATTCTGGGGGACCTGTGGAGCCGCGGTTGGCAATGGGATTTTCTTGAGTGTCTATTCAAATATTACGCCACTGTCAGAGGTAGACTGGCGTCTTGCAAATCATTTCACTGCGGATACATTGAAAGTCATCGCTGATCATGGCGGGCCACGCTGTTGTAAGCGGGATAGCTTTATTGCGATACAGCAGGCCGTAAAATTCATTGAAGAACATCTGCATATTCATCTGAACACCTCGGATCCAATCCTGTGTAATTATTCAGATTTAAATAAAGAATGCTTGCAGGGAAATTGCCCTTTTTATAATGAATAAAAGAGAAAAAATGAATATATTGTCTGCGTAAAATTAGATATTTAAAATTTGGTAAATACCTCAGTTGAAATGATTCAAATGAAAGGAATGTACCATGATATATCGTACTGTTATTTTAGTGTTTCTTCTTATTTTAATGTCCTGTGCAATCTTTAATCAGGAAAATGCGAAGTTTGAAAGACTTGCGGATAATTACATTCAGAACATGCTGGAACTTAATCCGGAGTGGGCAACCGCTTTGGGTGATCATCGGTATGATAACCTGTTAAACGACTATAGTCTTGAGGGTATTAGAAAAAATCTAGATCTCAACCGTAGCTATCTGGATTCCCTGCAAGCCATCGATTTCTCCCGCCTGAACCAGGTGAATCGCATCGATGCGCAGATATTCCGGAACAGACTACAGTATGCAATTTTCAGTGCAGACACACTTCGCGGCTATGAATGGAATCCGCGTACCTACAATACCGGTGGTGCTATTTACAATTTACTGGCCCGCGATTTTGCACCATTGGAGGAGCGTCTGATGAACGTGAAAGAACGGTTAAAAGCCATCCCGCGGGTGCTGGAAAATGCCCGGAAAAATCTTCAGAATCCGCCCAGGATTCATACCGAAACGGCCATTCTGCAAAACAGGGGGAATATTAGTTTGATTGAGAAGGATCTTTCGAATTTTTTGGAAGAGACCCCGGAGCTTAAAGCTGAAATTGTGCCCCTGCAAAAAGAGGTGGTAAATGCCCTCAACAATTATGGTAAATGGCTAAAGAGAGAATTATTGCCCAAATCAAACGGCGATTTCCGCCTGGGTGAGGAAAAGTACCGCAAAAAATTGCGCTATACCCTGGCTTCAGATCGTGCTAAAGAGGATATTCTAGAACAGGCAGAAATAGACCTTATACAAACTCAAAATGAACTTTACCAAACCGCACTCACCTTACACCGTCAGTTTAATCCTGATGTAAATGATGAAACCACCTTGAATGATAAAAAGAGAGTGATAAAAGCGGTGCTGGATAAACTGGCCGAAGACCATCCCACCAATGAAACCATTGTAGATCTGGCAAAAGAAGCACTTCAATCCTGTACAGATTTTGTACAGAGCAAGCAGCTGGTGACGGTGCCTGATGATCCCCTGGAGATTATCGTTATGCCGGAATTTCAACGTGGCGTAGCAGTAGCCTATTGCGACTCACCGGGTCCACTCGAAGAGCTGGGAAAAACATTTTATGCCATCTCACCCACACCTCAGGATTGGACCGATAAGCGGGTAGAGTCCTTCTTCCGGGAATACAATAATTATATGCTTGATAATCTGACCATCCATGAAGCTATGCCCGGCCACTATTTACAATTGGCTCACTCTAACCGGTTTGAAGCGCCAACAAAGGTGAGAGCAATTTTTTATAGTGGCACTTTTGTAGAAGGATGGGCCACCTATTCCGAACAATTGATGGTGGAGGCGGGCTATGGCGGGTTGGCTGTGAAAATGCAGCAGTTGAAAATGCGGCTTCGCCTGATCATCAATGCAATTATCGATCAGAAGATTCACACCGAGGGAATGACCGAAAAAGAAGCTATGGATCTGATGATGAATGAAGGTTTCCAGGAAGAGGGGGAAGCAGCCGGCAAATGGCGTCGAGCCTGTCTGACCTCCACACAGCTTTCTACCTACTATGTGGGCAACATGGAAGTCAATGATTTGCGCAAGAGGTATGAGGCCAAGATGGGTGGAGAAGTTGATCTGCAGATCATGCATGATCTGATGCTTTCCTTCGGTTCCCCGGCGACCAAATATGTGATGGAGTTGATGGGATTATAAATAGTCACTCTCAATCCTCAACTTTTATAAAAAGAGGTGGGTAGGGGGATTTCTGATTTAGAAGAAGGATATATTTTACTTGACCCTCCCCAGATGATATTCTTAGATATTAGTAATTTATTAAGCCCCTCCCTTATGTATAAGGGAGGGGATCAAGGGGTGGGTCAGGAAAGACTAAAAACTGTTACCTATCTCTTGGGAACTCCTATTAAACATTTCACCGATCTATATTAAAAAGAAGGGATTGAGAAAAACAATAAATAACTAAACTCCCTCTTCGCAATCTTCTAATATCAAAGTGATGGTATATCAAATTAA
>CBDUVK010000160.1:0-6781 GCA_965370645.1 uncultured bacterium | reverse complement strand
TTGTTAATGGAATAATGTATTCTCTTGACTTTTTTCTTTATAGACATTGCGAGCGCAGCGAAGCAATCTCATTTTTTTACAAGTGAACCGGGAGATTGCTCCCGTCTGGCACGGCGTAGCCGGACAGGTCGTCGCTGTCGCTCCTCACAGTAACACATAATTAAGTTTCCGGCAATATTTATAAAAATCTATGATTTGGGTTCCGTTTTTTGGACTAAAAGCAATAATCAAAAACAGATTTAAATTTCTAACAATTATATTCAATTTTTAATTGACCTGGCTAAAATAAAAGGTAGGCGGATAGAACTAAAATGCAGAAGAATTTTAAATATCAAATACGGGAAGCGGGGAGCAGTGATGTTGCTGTGCTTTTTTCCCTAATAAAGAAATTGGCTGAATATGAACGTCTTTTGTCCGAGGTTACTGCAACGAAAGAGATGTATCAAAAAAACGGATTCGGTCAAAATTCTTATTTCAAAGCATTATTGGTCGAAAATCAGGATGAATCTGGCTCCCCTTTCTTTGGATTTGCCCTCTATTTTTTTACCTTTTCAACTTTTCTGGGGAAACCTACCCTCTATCTTGAAGATCTGTTTGTGCTTCCAGAATACCGGGGAGACGGTATCGGAAAAGCGCTTTTAAAAACCCTGGCCCAAATCGCACTCGAGAAAGAATGTGGTCGTATGGAATGGTCGGTTCTGAACTGGAATGAGCCCGCGATTAAATTCTATAAAGATATTAAAGCGGTCCCCATGGATGAATGGACGATGTATCGTCTCACGATTCCTGAGTTAGAATCTCTGGCAGGTCTCTCAAATAGTTAAGGTTTATAAAGTATCCGGGCAATTTCGGATGGAATTTCAGATGGAATTCCGTTATCATCCGGTTCGGAGAAACTTTCCCGTATTTTGTCAAAATCTTCTGAAATTTCAAGAAATACATCAAAAATTTCCGGCGAAAAATGTTTTCCCCTATCTTTTTTCATAATCTCAATGGCAGATGTGTGACGGTAGGCTTTTTTATAGGTTCTCTCAGTCGTTAGAGCATCATAGACATCTACGATGGATAGGATCTGGGCTGATAGTGGGATTTCACCGCCCTTTAATCCACGGGGATAACCTGTGCTATCCCAATGTTCGTGATGGCAATAGGTAATCTCAATACCCATTTTGAGAAATTGCATCTCACCGTACTGTTTGAAGATGGAGTTGAGGGTATTGTATCCAATCACTGCATGGGACTTCATGATTGCAAATTCTTCTTCGGTGAGGGTATCGGATTTTTGCAGAATATAATCAGGTATACCCACCTTGCCTATATCATGAAGAGGGGCGGTGTGATAAAGCATCTGGATGAAATCTTCGTCGAGAACATCTCCATACATGCCCTTCTCGTAAAGTGCCTCCGCAAGGTGTTTACAGTAGCTTCGTATCCGTTCCAGATGGTATCCCGTATCGGTGTCACGATGTTCTGCGAGCCGTGCCATCCCAAAAATGATCGCCTCCCGGGCCTGGTTCATCTTTTGAAGACTACTGATAAGTTGTTGTTCAACCTTTCGCTGTTCGGTAACATTTTTAAATATACCGGCATACGCAAAAACCTGTGCTTCTTCATTACATATCGGCGAAAAAGTGATACTCACTGTCCAGGAACCATTTTGGGAAGAGTTACCTGTTAATTCCCCATGCCAGGTATTATCTTGTTTAAGTTTCTTCAGAATCTTACTGAATTTAAAATCAGGCAAGATATTTTCATTTAGTAAATCGACGTGATTCTGGATAAGATCATCATTAGAAATACCGGTGATTCGTTCAAATCCACGATTTACCTTTACGATGATACCATCGACATCGGTAATGATCTCACCATCGTCGGTACTATCGAAAACATCCTGATAGATCTTCAACTCTGACAGACGTTTGGACAGTAATGAACGAAGATCATTAACCAGGTTTTTTTCCTGCTTTTTAATGCGATGGTTTTGAATAACGGGTTTTATCTTCTGAATGAAGTCGGCTATCATGAAGGGTTTAACAATATAATCATGCCCTCCTGATGTGAGGAAATCGACTGCGATTTTAAGATCGGGATTGCCGGTCATGAAAATAAATGGAATTTCAACATTTTTTTTTCTGATGAAATCGAACAGATCCAGACCATTCTTACCGGGCATGTAAATATCAGAGACAATTAGATCGAAACCCTTCTTGTTGATCTGCTCAATCGCAGCATCCACATTGGTCACAGTATGAGCCTCGATCTTTTCATGCAACAGCGCTTTTTCCAGCATTTTTCCGAGAAAATACTCATCTTCAACGATTAGAACCTGGGCGAGATTCCCTTTCATACTGCTTCAACCTCCATGTCGGTGGTATCTTTATATTCGGAATATTTATATTTTATATGAGCGACTTTTTTCTCTTTTTTTGGAAGAGAAGCAATCTTTGGAGTATTTTTATGAAAATTGCGCCTTATTTGGGGGACGGGGCTAATTTTTGGTGTTTGACGGCGTAAGCATATTTTTCATACTCGCCTGCATATCGCCCGTCTGGGTATTGTTGCAGCAGTTCATTGGATAAATTTTCCAGGTTTGCCCAATTTTTCAGATTATAGTAGGATTCGCAAAGGAAAAATCCCAATGTTTCCTTGTCGTAAAATGATTCATCTAAGCGTATTATTTTTTCGCAGAAGTCGATAAGCACCGAAAATTCCTTTTGATGATAATGGAGATGAGCAAGGCCGAAATAACCACTGGCTTTTGTTTTATAGTCATTGGAATTATTGATGATATAATCAAAATAATCGCGGGATTCTTCAAATTTTTTAAGGAAATAGGTCGTGAAGCCCTGGTAGTAAGACAGTGCCAATCGATAATCCTCTTCATCTTCCGAGTATAATGAATCAGCTTGTTTCAGATGGTATTCCGCTTCGATTATCTGTCCATCCAGGAAATAGATTTTTCCGAGTTCAAAATATGTAAATCTTTTCAATTTTTCAGGAACATCCATGTCAAGAGCTTTATTTAAATATTGAATGGCTTCTTTTCTTCTCCCCTGTAATTCCTCTGAAAATCCGATTAATCGCGTGCAATCAAAAGCCTGCTGGACCTTCAATCCTTTACTTTTGAGTGCCTGCTGCAAAAGTGAGATTGCTTCCGGATATTCCTGTTTGTTGTAATAACTCCACCCAAGTTCAATCTGGATAACCGGGAGATTATCGTTATCATCCTTTAAAATTTCTAAAAGTTCCTTATAGAGCCTGATCGCTTCACTGAATTTTTTATTGGCATAATTTTGACGTGCCAATTCTATTTTTGCCAGGATCTCTTTTTCTGAAAAACTCATTTTGTCCTCGATTTTCATCAATCATGTTTTTATAATAAATACAGAATTTAAATCTGGATTATATTAATTTAGAAATCATTTCCATGTAGACCAAATTAAATGTCTATAAAACAAAGGAGTTTGTAATGAGTGATCAAGTTCTACCTTTAACCAGGCTTAGTGAAGATGAAGTTATGTTCAAAGATATGGTCTATAAGTTGGCTGAAGAACAGGTTAAACCTTATGTTAGTGAGATGGACCGGGAGGGTAGTTTTAAACCGGAAATTATTAAACAGTTTTTTGAACTGGGTTTGATGGGTATCGAAATTCCCGAAGAATATGGCGGAACAGGAACAAGTTTTTTTATGTCGATTATAGCCATTGAAGCATTAGCGATGATAGACGCCTCTGCTGCCATCTACATGGATGTCCAGAATACGCTGGTGAATAATGCAATATTAAATTTTGGAAGTGATGACTTAAAGAAAAAATATTTACCGCAGTTGGCTACTGAAAAATTAGGGGCATATGCGCTGTCTGAAGCCGGTTCCGGATGTGATGCATTTGCATTAAGAACCAAAGCAGAAGATAAAGGTGATCATTTTGTACTTAATGGACAAAAAATGTGGATTACCAATGGGGGAGAGGCAGATATCTTTATCATTTTTGCGACCATCAATCCTGAAGAAGGTTATAAAGGAATCACCGCTTTTATGGTTGAACGGGGATTTGAGAATGTTTCGGTCGGGAAAAAAGAGGATAAACTGGGGATCAGAGCCAGTAGCACCTGTGAGCTGGTTTTAAATGATTGCAAGGTTCCCAAAGAAAATGTTCTTGGCGAAGTGGGAAAAGGGTATAAGGTTGCTATTGAGACTTTAAATGAAGGAAGAATTGGTATCGGCGCCCAAATGTTGGGAATTTCTCAAGCCGCATTAAATTATGCTTTGACCTATTCTAAGGAACGGGAACAATTTGGGAAACCCATTTCAAGCTTTCAGGCAATTCAATTTCAGATTGGAGAAATAGCGACTCAACTGGAAGCTGCTCGCCTGTTAGTTTACAATGCCGCACGCCTGAAAGATGCCGGCATGGAGTTTCTGAAAGAGGCTGCCATGGCTAAATTATTTTCATCACAGATGGCGGAAAAAGTCACTTCACAAGTATTGGAAATTTATGGTGGCTATGGTTATACCAAGGAGTATCCGATCGAGAAATTGTATCGCGATGCGAAAATTGGCCAAATTTATGAAGGCACATCCAATATGCAACTGCAGACCATTGCCAAGTACGTTCTCTCGAATTAGTGACAGCAGGTTCGATTGGCCATACTGCCTGTCTTCTCTAAGTGATGTTGAGGATAATAATTTTTCTCTGATTATTCACTCATCCAAAAAAAGCATTATTCAGGAGTCATTCCGACCGAAGCGCCTGTCGTCCGGGCTGTCCGGCGAAGCCGTCCTGACGGGCGCTAGATGGGCCTGCTAAGCAGGGGCAGGCCTTAATCCCCTCCCTTATGCATAAGGGAGGGGAAAAGCTCTATTTATAGGGCTTGGGGAGGGTCACGAAATACAGCTTATTCAGCGAAATCGATAAAATTATAAAAATTCATTTTTAAAAGGACAGTATTGCTTGATAAGAGAAAGGGCTATATTACAGGCTGAAGAAAGTCCCTCTCTTTTCAAGAGAGGGATTTTCCCGAAAGGGATGGCTTACGCCAAGGGTGAGTTATTTAATCAAGTCGATTATTAAGCATATTTTTTCAAATCCTTGTATTCGTTAGCCTTAAATACGAAAACAATTTTTAAACCGGACACTCATGACAAAAAATAATAAGTTGTTAAAAAATTTTCTGAACTCTAACACTAATCTTAAATGAAAATCTGATTTATTCAAGGCAATGATACTCCAAAATCTATTTCTTATTATTGTATTATGCATTTTCTCCTCCTCTCTTTACGGGAATGATTATCAAAATTATTTCACTGCCCGGGGATTACGAGTTGACTTTTTCCAGGTGGGTGATCAGGTTTCGGAAACAGTTGTTATTGATGAACTTTACCAGGAGGATGTCTGGTCGGGAAATCCTCATAATTTAATTGATACACTGAATTTGGGTCAGTACCTGCTTAAGGTGATCGATTTGAACAAAAATATCCTGATCTATTCCTGTGGATTCAGCAGTCTTTTTCATGAATGGAAAACTACAGAGGAGGCAATATCGGGTGCAAAAAAGGTAATGAGAGGAACGTTGCGTATACCCTTTCCCCGGAAATTAGTACAACTGGAGTTTTTGAAAAGAGACCGTGAGAATCATTTTACCCAAACTTTGGCAACGTTCAAGATAGATCCTTCTAATGTTGAGATACACAGGGAAAACCGGGCCATTGAAACAGTAATTTTTAGAATAGAGGATAATGGTCACTATAATGAAAAAGCTGACCTGCTTTTTTTAGGAGAAGGATACACTTCGCTTGAAAAGCAGAAGTTTGAGTCCGATCTTTCCCGCGTGACAGACATTCTATTCAGTGTTGAGCCATTCAAATCGAATCGAATGTTGTTTAACGTAACGGGTGTCCTTAGTCCATCTCCGGAATCCGGCGTGGATGATCCGACCGAAGATATTTTTAAGAATACCGCTATGAATTTTACTTTCGATACATTTGGATCGCAGCGTTATCTTATGACCATCGACCCCCAAAGATTGAATGATATCGCTTCTGCCGCACCTCATGATGCGATTATTGTATTGATTAATTCTGATATCTATGGCGGAGGCGGCATCTATAACTTTTATGCCGCGGTTGCCGTTGACAATGATTATCTCTCCAATATTTTAGTTCATGAGTTCGGACACAGTTTTGGTGGTTTGGGAGATGAATATTATTCCGGTGACGTCGCTTATAGTGAATTTTATTCTGTCGATATTGAGCCCTGGGAACCCAACCTGACGATTCAAAAATTTTTTCAAAACATGAAATGGGGCAAATTTCTTACACCGGGTATCGAGATACCCACACCATGGGATAAGACGGAGTATGAGTTGTTGAATCAGCAATTCCGTGAGAAACTGAATGAATTGAGTCAAAGCAACAGTAATGCGCGGGAAACAGAGAAATTAAAGCAAGATTACCGGGAGAAAATTCGCAATTTCTTCGGGCAGCATAAATACCGGGGAACAACAGGCTCGTTTGAAGGAGCAGGCTATAATTCTGCTGATATGTATCGTCCCTCTTTAGACTGTATTATGTTTTCAAACCGTTCACTAAATTTTGATGCGGTTTGCAATGCAGCTATTCTGGAACGGATTTATTTTTTAACACACTGAAAGGCGAAGAAAAAGCGGAAATAGATCCCTTTCAGGTTTTTTATTATTTGTAATTTCCTCCTCATTCATCTCAATTCTCATATAAATTGCAATAAATATGTCCGTTACTGAGCGGAACTTATATAGTTACAAG
>CBDUVK010000159.1:0-6830 GCA_965370645.1 uncultured bacterium | reverse complement strand
GCCCAGGCAATCTGTTCCGGTACCTTTGGCAGCAGCCTCGGCATGAGAATAGCCCTGCTGGATGAATCTGGATATATTTTCCGTAACCACAATGGCATTATCTACCAATAGGCCCAGGGCAATCACCAGTCCGGCGATAGTCATCTGCTGTAAACCGTAATCAGCAATATCAACAAATCTCAGTGCAATCAGGATGGAAGTTGGAATGGCGATCATGACGATAATCGAGGCCCGCCACCCTATGATCAAAAATGTGACCGCACCAACCAGTAATAATCCCTGCAGCAAATTGAGAAAAAATCCGGAGATCCGGGATGAGACACTTTGAGACTGGTCAAATACGTAATGAACAGCGATTTCAGCAGGCAATTCCAACCTAAATTCTTTCAACCGTTTCTTTAAGGTTTTTTCCACATCGAAAATGTTGGTACCTTCTTTCTGGGTTGCGGTCACAAATATTGCTCGCTGTCCATTATAGCGGGCATAATATTTTTGATCCTCATAACCGAAGTTAACATCCGCAATATCACGCAGACAGATTAATTTTCCGGCAGCAGCACTGATGATGGTGTTGCGGATATCCTCTAAAGATTGATAAGAGCCGGATGTTTTAATATTGAAAGTACGGTTACCGATATCGATGTTGCCGCCCGGAATATTTTCATTGGCACTCTTGATAGCCCCAAATACCCGGTTCAGGGGAATTCGGTACAGAGCCATTTTTGCCAGATTGAGGGATACTCTCACTTCCTGTTCAGGATTGGCCCAGATCTTAACACGTTTGACACCCGGAGCTTTTTCCAGAAGTTTCTTCAAGCGCTCGGCTTCATCCTCCAGATTACGAAAGCTGGAAAACTCCGATACCAATGCGATCTGTAAAATGTTTACACTAGTAATCGACCATTTTGTGATATCCAGACTCAGGATCTCTGAGGGCAAATCATTTCTGACGCTATTAACTTTCTGTACCACATCGGAGTATTTTTCTTCCGGATCGCTACCCGAGATAAATTCTACCCCCACCACGGCCAGGCCATCTTCAGCAATCGATTCTATTACCTTGATATTCTCTAATTCATTAATAACCTCTTCAATGGGATCGATAACCAGTTCTTCCATATCGGACGGGTTTGCTCCCGGGTAAATCACAATAACACTACTGCCCGCCGGTGAAATCAAGGGATCTTCCGATCTGGGCATACGAATAAAAGAGATGATCCCGGAAAGAAACAGCAACATAATAAGGGTCATAAAAAACTGGTGATTTTTTAAAGCGAGATTGGGTAATTTCATCTCATACTCCCGGATAATTCTTTAATGTAGGACTAAACTTTGACTTTAACCTAGATATCGGTCTGTGTATCATAGTTACTCCGACTGAGTCGCTTGATCTTCGGACGTCACCTCTATTTGGGAGCCTTCGCGAAGATAGGCAGAGCCTTCGGTAATCACCGGTTTCCCTTCTTCCAATCCATGGAGAATAGCCACCTGACCATCGAATACCCGGTCAATCTCTACTGAGGCCTTACGAGCGGTTTTACTTTCTGCATCAATACAAAAAACGGTACCGATATTTGCATCGGCTTCGGCCAGCGCCTCTACCGGAATGAGATAATAATTGTTGCCACGAGTTGGGTAGATTTCAATATCGGCGACAAAGCCGAAGACCAGATTTTGCTGTTCTCCCTCCAGGGTGAGTTCTATTTCAAATGTTCCGGTGTACGGATCGGCGGCCTGTGCGATTTCAGTCACCCTCGCACTGAATTGCTGATTGGGATAAGCATCGAAGGAGACTGCGGCACTGTCACCATATTGAATACGTACAATATCCCGGTCCGAAACTCCGGTACGAATTATCCAGGAACCTTCGGTGGAACCGAATATGAATACCGGTGCTCCGGGACTGACCAGTTCATTGTTCTCTGCCATTCTTTTCAGTATCTTTCCATTAGCTGGCGCGACGATGGAGGCATATTTGAGATTGAATTTGGCAATTTCCTGATTAGAACGGGCTATTTTTAACGCTGTTTCACTATCCTGTTGTTGTTCCAGAGTTGCCACACTGTCCTGGTAAAGACTTGAAACCCGCTGATAATCCCGGGAAGCCTTTTCAGCAGCACTCCGGGCTTGTTTCGCCATAGCTTCTATTTCGGATTTATCCAGGTGAGCAAGATACTGGCCTTTCTTAACCCGCTTACCTTCATCCACCAGCACCTCTTTGATGATACCGCCGACCTTAAAAGACAATTTTATCTCCCTGGGTGGTGCCAGAATGCCGTATGCATGAATAGGGAAAGCGATATATTCCTTTTTTACCAGGGTCGTTTTAACAGCAATTGCAGAAATCCGGGATTCTGTGTGCTCCGGTTTTTCACAAGCCAGGAGAACCATGATGCTGCAGATAAAAAGAATAGTACCTGTAAATGAGATTTTATTTTGCATTATGTACTCCGGTTTATTTCCAAAAAATTGAATTTATTCTCATTTTATATCTGTTAATTGAGGCATGGGATAGTTACCTGTGGTCCTTTCGAAGGTTGCCAGTGTGATATAGTAATCAAAACGCGCTACGATCAGATCAATCTCCGATCGGATATAGTTATTTCGAGCATCCAGATATTCCACCTGTAATGCCATGCCCTGCTTATATCTTTTATCGATTATTTCAAACGATTTTTGCTGGCTTCTGAGCTGGTCTTTTGAGGATTGTAAATTTCTGAGTGCCACCAGAACACTATAATAGGCATCTCTCACTTCCAGGCGGATCTTTTCTTTCAATTCCGTTTGCCGCGTTTGCAGTCTTTGTTGATCCAGGCGGGCCTGTTCAATTTTCTTGCGATCTTGAAACCCATTAAAAAGATTCCATTGTAATATGGCCGAAGCCATCCAAAAGTTATCTTCATCACTGAATCGATAGATCTCACCCTGATATCCATAATCGAATACGGCGAACACTTGCGGTAAAAATGCAGAGCGGTTAAGTTTGACGCCGTTATGTGTCGCTTCGATGGCCAAACCAATTTGTTCGATTTCCTCTCGATTTTGTAAGGCGTTTATCTCCGCATCGGGTAAATTGACTAAAACGGATTGAGGTAACGAATCCAGAGTTGTGGCTTCAACTGGCTGATCCTGCGGAAAATTGAGTAAAAAGTTAAAATAGGCCTGGGACATGACTCGCCCTTTTTTCGCATCAGCTTGTTGTTTCTCTAAAAAGCTGAGATCAGCAAGGGAGCGATAAACTACATCGCGGGTCGATTTCTGAATTTCCACCAGCTTTTCATTTACCCGCAGGTTTTCTTCCAGCAGTTCCTGGGTGCGCTGTAAAAGTTCAACGAGTTCCAGTGTCTTAAGATAACTGTAATAAGCCACCTTAACATCTGCAATCAGCTGACGGGCATATGCCTGCTTTGCGGTGAGTCTCAGCTGCTGCAGTTTATCCTTGATCTTATAGTTATAATAGATGTCCGCATTGAATAGGGGTTGTACTGCCCTGATTTTGGTTTCGTGCTCCTTTTCCCGCAGGAAACGAATGGTTTGACTTTCAATATCTTCCGGGAAAACGTTTTGCTGTAAAATAGCATTCAGGGTCTGATAAATCGGATTCAGGAACTGATCGACCGGAATGTCGATCGTTCTTCCACCATCGGCCCGGGAGTAGCGGGCATTGATGTTTATCGAGGGAAGAAAAAGGCCCCGGGCTTCGTCCAGGGCCGCGACGCTCCTGCGGTATGAGAAATCTTGTTGTTTCAGAGCAAGATTGTTTTGCAGGGCTATCGAGATATATTGTTCTATTATGGCGTTTTCGGCGGTTTCCCCCAGACTGAAGATAACAATTAATGTGAATAGTATTTTATACATGGGTAACTCCACATATTCTTAATTTCAAATTTCATCGATTAATGCTTGATCCCGTTCGACCCAATGGCATAAAACATCATACCCATAAAATCTTCCATCAGATCTTTAGCGGCAAAATCCTCCAGCTCTTCTATATGTTTTTTTTCCCGGGAAATCAGTTGAATAATCCCGGCGCTTAAACCACGCAAGAGATAGGCGGTGCGGACAGGATCGAGATCGGAACGAAGTGTTCCGTCTCTTAATCCATCATCTACTGCCCTGACTAATACCTCCATGACCCCTTTTCCCAGTTGGTGACACTGTTGAAGCACTGAATCAAATTCAACCTGATTTATCTGAGAGGACTCATAATGAACCACCATATTGAAATAGTGAGGATACTTCTGAGAGTAGTTATAATGGGCTTCTCCGATGGCCCGGACTTTCTCGAGACCGGTTGGTTTTGAATTAGCTGCTGCTTCAAACATCTCTTTTAGAAGCGTGAGGGCCCGGCAGGCGATTCCAAAAAATAGTTCTTCCTTACTTTTAAAATAGAGGTAGAGGGTACCCTTACTCAGCTCCGCTTTTTCGGCGACTTCATCCATAGTAGTCAGATTGAGGCCTTTTGAGAAAAAAACCTTTTCGGCAGCATCCAGAATAGTGTTACGCCGCTGTTCCTTTTCTCTTTCTCTTCTTTCGGCAATTCCCATTATGACTCCCGGTAATGTTGTGCCACTTGTTTTATTGTATGACTATCAGTCATTTATTGACTGTTAATATAATCGTTGAATTTTTAATTGTCAAGAATAAAATAAAGAATGAATATTTAATTTTTTGTTTACTAATCTTTCTCAGATAACCCTTACCTGGCCCTATAGAATAGACCTTTTCCCTTCTCAATGAATGTAGGTAATCGGATCTGCTGGCGTGATATGTACAGACCGAGGAGATAGGTTACACATGTTTGGGAACATGGGTTACAGTTTTTTTGCCTTAACTTTATGAATGTATCGCCTCAATTGCAATTTTTCAATTGTTGAATCACCGACTCAGAATATTATGTGAGAGAGATTAGTTAGATATGACTTTTGGTTAAAGTATACCCTAACCTCTGCCTGGCGACACCGGCAGACAGGGGAGCAGGGGAAGGGGTACAGTTGCAAAAGATATTACAGTAACATCTTCTTTACTCCTGACTATCTCCAAGTTACTCAAATAGCCATTAATTTAAACATTGTGTTACCTTAGTCTCCGAACACCTGTTACCCAAGTTCCTGGTCTATACATGCGTAAAGGAGGAGATTAAGTTGTGGGTTAATTCTGTAACTCACCGGGGAAACTTATCTAATCAAACAGATCCTTTAAATCATTGCAACAAGGGAATCTTCTGATTTAAAATAATAAAGGGGTTATTTTCGTAGGATTTTTGTAAGCAGAAAATCATAAAAAGGGCCGACCAGGGAAAACCATGCCGGCCCATCAAATTAAGTTTTATTTGATGTAAACAAATTGCTAATTCTCTTCATAGTTCTCCAGAGGTGCACAGACACAGAATAGGTTGCGGTCTCCATAAGTGTTATCTATCCGTCCCACTGCCGGCCAGAATTTTTGAGTCCGCAAATATTCAACGGGATAAGCCGCCTGCTCTCTTGAATAGGGGTGGGGCCAGTTTGATGATGCGATTTCCTCGGCAGTATGAGGTGCGTTTTTCAGCAGGTTATCTTTGGAATCTGCTTTTCCAGTTATGATAGCCTGCATTTCCTGATAAATTCCCATCATCGCTACGCAGAAACGATCGAGCTCGTCTTTGGACTCGCTTTCGGTTGGTTCAAACATCAGGGTTCCAAGGACTGGAAAAGAGGTTGTAGGAGCATGAAATCCATAGTCCATCAACCTCTTGGAAATATCTTCAACTTCAATATTGCCCTCCTTTTTGAAGGGATGCATATCGAAAATCAGCTCATGACCCACCCGGCCCTTTTTTCCTGTATAAAGAACCGGATAATATTTTTCCAGCTTGGATTTAACATAGTTAGCGTTCAGAATAGCATAACGGGTTGTATCGCTCAGACCCTCCTCTCCCAGCATTTTGATGTATGCATAGGAAATGAGCAGTATGCTGGGGCTGCCAAATGGAGTTGCACAGATGGCGGGTATCGCTTTATCTCCACCCGTTTCCACCAGTGGATGTCCGGGCAGGAAGGGTGCCAGATGTTCAGCAACGCAAATCGGTCCCATTCCTGGTCCTCCTCCACCGTGAGGGATACTAAATGTTTTATGAAGATTCAGGTGACAGACATCTGCCCCAATCTCAGCCGGACTGGTGAATCCCACCTGGGCATTCATGTTGGCGCCATCCATATACACCTGCCCGCCATTGCGATGAATAATGTCGCATATTTCCTGTATACCTTCTTCAAATACCCCATGGGTTGAAGGATAAGTCACCATCAGTGCGGCCAGTTGATCCTTGTGCTCTTCTGCTTTCCGGCGCAAATCATCAACATCAATGTCTCCGTTTTCCCGACATTTAATCAAAACCACTTTCATTCCCGCCATCACAGCGCTGGCCGGATTGGTACCATGGGCGGAGGTCGGTATTAATGTCACCTTCCGATGCCCTTCTCCCCGATTTATTTGGTAGGCCCTTATTACCATCAGGCCAGTATATTCTCCCTGTGCCCCTGAATTGGGCTGTAGCGAGGTGGCAGCAAATCCGGTAATCTCACACAGGTATTGATCAAGTTGTTGAATGATCTCTGAATAACCCTGAACTTGATCCAGAGGGACAAAGGGATGAACATTGGAAAATTCAGGCCAGCTTACCGGCATCATGGCAGTTGCCGGATTTAGCTTCATGGTACAGGAACCGAGGGGAATCATGGAGGTGGTCAGTGAAAGATCCTTTTTTTCCAGCTCCTTAATATAGCGCATCATCTTGGTTTCGGAATGATAGTTGTGAAATACCGGATGTGACAGAAAATCGCCCTTTC
>CBDUVK010000158.1:0-6838 GCA_965370645.1 uncultured bacterium | reverse complement strand
TTATCCACGGATTACACGGATTTACACTGATAGCAATAGATCTAACCCAAAAATGGGAGAGTTGAATACTCCAAAATCCCTGCCTGCAGCAGGCAGGCGGACAGGCAAAATCCAAAATTTTACCCCCCCCCCGGTTAGTCAGATTGATATCTCTCCTTTAAGACCCGGATCATATCATCGGTCATTTTTTCCAGGTTATAAAAAGGGTTCCAACCCCATTCTTTGCGTGCAGCTGAATCATCCATGCTTCTTGGCCAGGAATCAGCTATACCTTGCCTGACCGGATCGACTTTGTACTCCATTTTGAATTCCGGAATCTGTTTTTTTATCTCCTGGTAGATCTCTTCTGGTGAAAAACTCATGGCTGACACATTAAATGCATTACGATGCCTCAGCTTTTGGGTATCAGTTTCCATGAGCATGATTGCACCATTGATGGCATCCGGCATGTACATCATATCCAGGTAGGTGTCCTTTTTCAGAAAACAGGTATATTGTTTTTTTTGTATCGCTTCATAATAAATTTCCACTGCATAATCTGTTGTACCCCCTCCCGGAAGGGTAACGTTTGAAATGATACCAGGATATCGCAATCCCCGGGTATCAACCTGGTATTTCAGATAATAATAATCACATAAAAGCTCACCGCTTACTTTGGTTACCCCGTACATGGATGTCGGTCGTTGTACTGTATCCTGCGGGGTATGGTTTTTTGGGGTTGTCGGTCCGAAAGCGCCAATCGAACTGGGTGTAAAAACCGAGCATTTATACTCTCTGGCAAGTTCCAGCATAACGTACAGGCCGTTCATATTCACATTCCAGGCCAATTGGGTATTATTCTCGGCCACTGCTGACAGAATTGCTGCCAGATGATATATGGTATCGATACCATGATTCTGAATTATTTTTTTCATCTCTTCATAATTTGTACAATCTCCCTGCTCAAATGGACCTTCGCTTTTGATCTTTTCTCCTGCTTCTCGATTAATATCAGAGGCCACCACATTCTGATTACCGTATCGCTCTCTTAATATGCCTGTTAATTCTGACCCAATTTGACCTGCAGCACCGGTGACTAAAACATTCATAAATATCTTCCCCTCTTTTGATGGTCTGTGAATCGTGGTTTAAAGGTCTGATAAAGGAAACTTTTTCACTCTTGAATCAGGACATCTTATGCCGTAAAGTTTTAACTTTTCCTAAGCTTAATCATATTCAGGAAAATTTTCAATCTATTTGTGAAAAATAACTTTAATCTCTCTAATCGAATATTGTAAAAATTAAATGTTGGAAAAACCGGGCCGAAATATTAAAAAGTGTATAACCAATTATTATTTTGTGGCTTATCAAAATAAAATTTGCATTTATATTGAGAATATCATAATTTTATCTCATACATTAGACCAATTCTGGAGTCTCCATGGAAATGAAAAAAAATCATTTTATCCATCGTTCTGCTTTTTCCTCACAGTCTTCGCAGCGTTTTTTCTTCTGGCCCTTTAAGAAAAAGGAAAAGTTTATCATACGTAAAGGTGCCATGCAACCCGATGAAGTAAGGAAGATAATAAACCAAATCGGAATTGGTAAACAGATAGAAATTTTGCGGATAGGTTATGATGGCACCCTGGATGATATGCAGACTATCGTTGAAATTTTAGATATATCAAATTATGGATTCAAATGTCGAATTATTAATCTTGAAAGGTCGATGATTGAAAGTGCCACCCGGAATTTGGTTTATGCCAAAAAGGGCGGAGGGGTGCTCGATTTTGAATATAATGATGGGGATATTAAAGAGATTAATGTCCCTCATGATGAAGAACTTCTCCAGCAGGAACGAAATATCGAGAGTTTGAAAGAGATTTTGACAGCGCTAGATACCGGAGACCAGGTGATTGTTGCCTATTATGATGAGAAACAGAAGGGGACAGTAAATACTGAGGGAGTTATTACTGAAAAAGCGGATAATAATGAAAGTTTTGCCTTACAGATTGAGAAGATTAACCGGATCGAGTTGGAAAAGAAAATAAATAAAAAATTTAATCTAAACAGTGATCTGATCGTAGATATTGAAATGGTCTGAGTAAGTTCGGAAGATTAGTTTTATCCTTCTTATAAATCTTTATTTTTGCTCTCAAAGTTTATATTCATGAAATTTATCGTAGATGCCCAAGATACCAGGACCAAGGCCAGGGCAACCACTTTTCATACCGCACACGGCGTGGTAGGGACGCCTGTTTTTATGCCAGTGGGAACCCTTGGGGCAGTTAAAACTCTTTGTCCGGAAGATTTGCGTGAAAACCGGGTCCGGATAATCCTGGCAAATACCTATCATCTTTACTTAAAACCGGGGCTTGATATTCTGGAAAAATCGGGTGGCCTCCACCCCTTTATGAATTGGTCCAATCCTATCTTAACCGATAGTGGTGGTTTTCAGGTTTACAGCCTGGATGAGCTAAAAAAAGTGAGCCCTGACGGTGTGGAATTTCGATCCCACTGGGATGGATCAACCCATTTTTTCAGTCCCGAAAAAGTAGTTGAAATTCAAAGGATCATCGGGTCGGATATTATGATGGTTCTCGACAACTGTATCTCTAATCCGAGCGAAATGGAAACCGCCAGGGAAGCCCACGAGTTGACGGTTCAATGGGCAGCACGGTCCCGCAAAATTTTTCTGGAGACCCAAGGTTTATACGGATTTGAGCAATCTCAATTTGGAATTGTCCAGGGTGGTATTTATCCCGATCTACGGTCGGAGAGTATCAGTCGCCTCAGAGAGATTGATTTCGAAGGTTTTGCCATCGGGGGATTAGCCGTGGGGGAGTCACAGGAAATACGCAATGATATGACGGAGCATTGCGTGGCCGGACTTCCTGCTAATAAGCCCATCTATTTAATGGGAGTGGGCACACCTCTCGACATTCTGGAAGGCATTGAAAGGGGGGTTGATATGTTCGACTGTGTGATGCCAACCCGAAATGCCCGCAATGGCTCGGTGTTTACCCGGGTTGGCAAACTGGTGATACGTAATTCGCGCTATAAGGAAGATAAAGAACCATTGGATGCCAGTTGTGATTGTTATTCATGCCGGAACTTCAGCCGTGCCTACATCCGCCATCTTTTCAATGTGAATGAAGTACTCGCATTACGACTTGCAACGATCCATAATATTCATTTCTACATGTCGCTGGTATCTGATGCCCGGGAGAGCATTTTAAAGGGTAACTTTAAAAAATTCAGACAGGATTTTTTTAATATGTTTCAATCAGAAGAAGATAAAAATGAATTTGTTATGGATGCTTCTTAAGCTTAAATTTTCGCTTTATTTCAATTAAGAAAAAGGAGAATATTGTGGTAGAAACATTATATGCGATGGGTGGCGGTGGCGGCGCAGAAGGTGGAAGTGCATTCCTCTCATTTTTGCCTCTTATCCTGATTGTGGTTGTTATGTATTTACTCATTCTGAGACCCCAGGCTAAAAAACAGAAAGATCGTCAAAAAATGCTGGATACCGTAAAAAAAGGTGACGAGGTGGTGACTGTGGGTGGTGTTCATGGGAAAGTGGTCGGATTAAAAAATGATGACAAAGTATTGGTTGTTAAAGTCGATGATAATGTAAAACTGGATATCGATAGAAGTGCAATTTCGGGTATCACTCGCTCCACTTGATGCATCTAAATGTTAAAGGTGCATTTCAGGGAAAAGAGTTAGGATAATACATGGCAGTTTTACCCATCATAAAAATTGGCCACCCTACTCTCCGGAAGATAGCAGAGAGGGTAAATAAATTTGACCAGGATCTTAAAGATTTTGTCGATAACCTGATTGAAACCATGCGGCTAAATGAAGGCGTCGGTCTTGCAGCTACGCAGGTAAATGTGGTCAAACAGGTATTTGTTATTGATAAAGGTCTGATTGATGAAGCATGGGAGATTCAGGTTTATATCAATCCGGAGATCCTTGAATCGGAAGGTCTGGAAAATCTGGAAGAGGGTTGCTTAAGCATACCCGGAATTCGTGCGGAAGTAGAACGACCCCCGGCAATTAAGGTAAAGTATCAGAATCTGGATGGCAAATTGATTGAGGAACAACTGGAAGGCATGTTAGCAAAGGTATTTCAGCATGAGTTCGATCATCTGAATGGTGTTCTCTTTGTTGACAGGATTCCACAGCTCATCCGGAAATTACTTGAACCTCAAATAAAAGAGATTGAAGGAGAGTATACATATCAGTGAGTGGTTTAAAAATTGTATTCATGGGCACTCCTGAATTCGCGGTTTATTCCCTTGAAAAACTTATTCATTCGCAACATACTGTTGTTGGGATTGTAACCCAGCCCGATAAGCCTCGTGGAAGGGGGAAAATATTATCACCCCCTCCCGTCAAAGTTTCTGCAGAATCTCACCAAATACCTAAAATACTACAGCCAGGGTCACTTCAAGATCCCGGTTTCCTGGAAGAATTGAAATCCCTGA
The DNA here is from genome assembly GCA_965370645.1 of uncultured bacterium. Lineage (GTDB taxonomy): Bacteria > Calditrichota > Calditrichia > RBG-13-44-9 > RBG-13-44-9 > RQOF01. Next base: position 2,363 of record CBDUVK010000158.1, on the reverse strand, counting down.
GCGCTGATCTGTTTGTCGTGGTTGCCTTCAGAATTCTTCCCGAAATTGTGTTTGATATGACTCCTCTGGGAACTATTAATGTCCACCCGTCATTATTACCAAAATACCGCGGGGCAGCCCCCATTAACTGGACTTTGATACAGGGCGAAACCAAAACCGGTGTGACCATCATTAAAATATCAAAAAAAGTGGATGCGGGTGGTATGCTGCTTCAGAGAGAAGTTGATATAGATGACGACGAAACTGCCGGGTCCCTGCATGATCGACTGGCAGAAATCGGGGGCGATATGTTGCTGGAGACGCTAAAAGGAATTCAGGACAACAGTTTCCGGATTATACCACAGGATGATTCGCTGGCCACACCGGCCCCCAAAATTCATAGAGAGGACTGTCATCTGTCTTTCGATATGCCTGCCAAGCAAGTGAATAATTGGATCAATGGATTATCACCATTCCCGACAGCTTTTGTTTATTTACGGGGCGAGAGAATAAATTTTTACAAATCTCGTGTGATTGATGAGATAGCCAAAGATCAATTACCTGGTACAGTATTCAAAACTGGAAGTAACGAACTCAAAATATGTTGTAATCCTGGTATTGTTGAAATACTGGAGCTGCAAAAAGAGGGAAAAAAACGGCTGGGCATTTCAAACTTTCTGCGTGGATATTCTATTGAAGTAGGCGAAATGTTTAGTTAACTATCCAAAGACCTGTCTGATTTTCCAAATAAAATATTGATATTGGAAAATAGAATACTCAGCTATATTTTTAGTGCCGTATAATTATAATAAGGTGGACTGCTATGAAAAGAACAATCTTTGCCGGGATCGGGCATTATATTCCAGAAAGAGTAGTGACAAATCAATATTTTGAAAAATTCATGGATACCAGTGATGAGTGGATTCAGGAACGAACGGGTATCAAAGAACGGAGATGGGTAAACGAGGGGGAGACGGTATCTGGCCTGGCTTTAAAAGCGACAGAACTGGCTCTGCAAAGAGCTCAAATGGAACCTCAGGATATTGATTTGATCATATTTGCTTCTATGGAATCAGATTTTGTTTTTCCTGGTGCAGGTTGTTTCCTGCAACAAAAACTCGAGATTCCCGGTGTTCCAAGTATGGATATCCGGAATCAGTGCAGTGGTTTTGTCTACGGTCTGGCGGTCGCTGATCAATTCATCCGTACTGGTATGTATAAGACTATTCTCCTGGTGGGAGCTGAGATACAGAGTACCGGTTTGGATCTGACAACCCGGGGTCGGGATATGGCGGTTTTATTTGGTGATGGTGCAGGAGCAGCTGTACTGACCGCTAGTGACGATCCTGATCGGGGAGTCATCGTATCGAAACTCCATGCAGATGGAGCTTATGCGAAAAAATTGTGGGGTGAATGGCCCTCCATTACGCACCATCCCCGTGTCTCCCCGGAAATGCTGGATACGGATCGCATATATCCTAAAATGGAAGGAAGATATGTGTTTAAGCATGCCGTCACAAGATTCCCTGAAGTTATACGAGAGGCACTGGAGGCAGCTAATTTAACCATCGATGATGTGGATCTGGTGGTCCCGCACCAGGCAAATCTGCGAATTACCGAGGCAGTGGCTAAGCGGCTGGGAATTAGTATGGACAAGGTCTATAGCAATATACATAAATATGGTAATACAACAGCGGCAACCATCCCCATCTGTTTAAGCGAAGCCTCTGGAGAGGGCAGAATAAAAGAGGGCAGTCTTCTGGCTCTGGCATCTTTCGGCAGTGGTTTTACCTGGGCATCGTCTCTGGTACGCTGGTAATGTTAAACTATTCATGAGGATTGAGAAATTTGGCAGTTCGAAGACGTCCCGATTGGTTAAAAATTCGCCTGGCATCAAATTCTGCGTATAGAGCAGTACGGGAATTAATCCAGGATGAAAATCTTCATACCGTATGCCGAAGTGCCCGTTGTCCCAATATTGGAGATTGCTGGTCTCGTAAGACCGCGACTTTTATGATTTTAGGTGATATCTGTACCCGCAACTGCACATTTTGTGCGGTGACCAAGGGAAAGGCGCAACCGCTTGATAATGAAGAACCCGGGAGAGTCGCTTTAGCAGTACAAAAACTGGGATTACGACATGCGGTCATTACTTCCGTGACCAGGGACGATCTTCCCGATGGTGGTAGTGAGCTATTCGTCAAAACTATTCAGGAAATAAGAAAGACATCACCCCAATGTTCTATTGAAGTTCTGATACCTGATTTTCAGGGGAATCGTGCTGCCTTAGAATCCGTTTTTGAAGCCCGGCCTGATATTTTAAATCATAACCTGGAAGTGGTACCGCGACTTTATTCCAAAGCCCGGCCCAAGGCCAATTTTAA
>CBDUVK010000157.1:0-6838 GCA_965370645.1 uncultured bacterium | reverse complement strand
TTCCCATTTTCCGTGCAATTGTTGCAGGTATGGATTCGCAAAAGAAAATCCAAACGTGCCCACCACTACCAGAACGTGATCTTTCCACCGCTGCGGGTATATTGAAACGCTTGCAAGTTTCTATGAATTCTAATGCGTCTTCTTGCCAAGTGGTTTTATCAAAATCAGCCGCCAGGAACCAACAAGTTTCATCAGTCAGCAAGGGATAAACTCCGATCGTAAAATCACGTCCCGATTTCTCCTGGGGATCTATACCTAACAGATGATTTCTTACAACATTATCGGTAACAGGCAAAAACTCTCGATAAGTACAATTATCGCAACGAATCTTTGGCTTTTCACAAATCCCACTGATCCATTCATTGCGACATGCGGGTTGATATCCTTTTTTCCCGGTTTTCAAACTCTCAAATCTTCTTGGATAGACATCTTCACGACCGCGAAACAGACTACGAAATAAGGATATTTTTAATTCTTCGGAGGAATGGTTATTGACTGATTGCGAAACAGTAGACTGTAATAGAGGTTTCCGCTTTTGGAGAAATGATGCTTTGGTCTGATTCAACTCAGTTATTTTACTTAGAAGCTCTGACCTTCGGGCATCAAGCTTCCGTAACTCAGCTTCCATTTCGGATAATGATCGGTTTATTTTATCCAATTTTTTTTCAAATATTAACCTTATACCGTGGTATTATTTTCATATATTACCCATATCAAGGACAAATCATGGAAAATATTTTGTACCTTATCCGTACTAGCTAGGTAGGCCAATATATCATGAAAAATAGTTGGGTAAATAATATTTTTCAAGAAAATATTCAGATACAAATGCATAAATAGACAAGTCCCCGCAAAATAGGGACTTATGGAGAAGTAGACACAAATGATTATCTATGATGAAACACCTCTCGTAGTCCCTTATTCATATTCCCAGGAAAAGTAAAGTTGATGGCATTTTTGGTATGATAAATTATTGAACTTTGACGTTTGTTGTTATAATTTACTGCCGATTGAAAACCTTGGTCGCAAAATTGGACTATTTGAAAGTAGCAAATTTTTTTATTCTCATTATCCTTCTCTCTCTGGCAGGTTGCGCAGATAAGAGTAAATGGGCAAATCGTATTGAATGGGCGGAATTGTCACTCTACGAACTTCCTGATGAGCAGGATTTTCCGGATGAAGGTGCGCTGGTTCTCTATGATGAAGGAAAGATGGAGATTTTTAGTTCCGGCCCAACCGGTTTCAGTGAGTTTGAACGGCATAAAATTATAAAGATCCTTAATGTCCGGGGCGAAAAATATGCCAATATTATGATTCCTTTCTTTCCAGGGGTTTCTATTGATGATATTCAGGCGCGAACCATCTCCTCATCAGGCATAATTTCTGTATTGGAAGAGAACGAAATATATGATGTAACTCTTTATCCTAATTTTGTTTTTTATTCGGATCAACGTGCCAAAATTTTTACCATGCCGGCCATTGCGCCTGGTTCGTTAATTGAATACCGCTACAAGGTGAGCATCCGCGGTCGAACGCTGTGGCATTCCTGGACATTTCAGGATAACATTCCCACTCTCTTATCGCGTTATACCCTGATTCATCCTTCAGAATGGAAATTAAATTATAAGTTATATAACCTGGATATCGCACCGGATGAGGAGATCGCGCCAGTGGGATTCAAAGCTACCCAAACCTGGGAAGCGCGAAATCTCCCGGCCTTGAAGAGTGAATTCGGAATGCCTTCACGAAAACATACCGTCGCAAAACTCACATTTGCCCCCAACGGAGTGAAAACCTGGAATGACGTGGCTGTGTGGTATAATAATCTCGCTTCTCCCCAAACTGAGCCCAATCAGGACATGAAGGAACTTGCAGAGCGATTAACCCACGGCCTGTTGAGCGATGAAGAAAAACTGCGCACGATCTATGAGTGGGTCAGGGATAATGTGCGCTATATCGCTGTTGAAATTGGACTTGGCGGTTATCAACCTTATCCTGCCTCCGAAGTCTTTACGAATCGCTATGGGGATTGTAAGGATATGACCACCTTGTTGTGTGGATTAGCTGAAGCCAGTGATATACAGGTAGATGAAGTGTTAATCAGCACCTGGCAGAATGGTGTCGTAGATACTACACTGCCTTCTCCCTTTCAGTTTAACCATGCCATAGCATATTGTCCCACAATTGGTGAGAATGGCATTTGGATGGATGCCACAGATAAGGGATGCACCTTTGGGAAGCTGCCCTGGTATGATCAGGGCTTACCTGCTCTGGTGATCGGTAAAGGGGGTGAAGCATCGCTGAAAATTACCTACAGAGATTCTGCATCTTCTAACCATTCGCGTATGAACTGGAAAGTTAACCTCAATTCGGATGGCTCCGCAATTGTCCAGGGTAAAACACAGTTATGGGGAGTGATGGCCTCTGAGATGAGAGCGGATTTGCTGTTTTCATCACAAGAAGAAATTAGACAGTGGCTGGAAATGCATATTGCTAAAAGGAGTATCGGAACTACTCTGGATTCCTTCAAGGTTAATGGATTGAGAGAGATAAAAGATCCATTGGAAATATCATTTAATTTTCATTCTACAGGCTTTGCCAGGAAGAGATCCAACCAATTAATACTTCAGCCGGGAACGGTCTCTTTATTTGAGCTGCCAAAATTGTTTCGATCCCGACCCCGCTCTTATCCGATCCAGTTTCGTTTCCCTTTCGTACAAGAACTAAAGATGGAGGTTCAGATTCCGGATTCCTATCAGGTAGCTGTTTCGACATTTGATGATTCTCTAAATACGGACTTTGGTTCTGCAACATGGACTTGCTCAAGCTCACAGGATGCTTTGCAATTACAGGTGACTTATACTCTTGCCAGGTCACATATTGCACAGGATAGATATCAGGATTTCCTTGAATTTCTCCGTGAACTGCAACTAAAAGATCAATGGGAAATCATGTTATTACCTCAAAATTTTTAAAGAGAGGCGTAATGATCTATTTTAATAATTTTTTTAAACATTTGATCGTTATCTTCGTAATTGTCATCTTAGTAATAACTACACAACCGCAAGGACGACCTCTATTGGCAGCAGATATCTCAAATCTAAAAGAATTGCTTGATGATATTACTCCAGGGACTTGGGTAAAAACCGATGAGGCGTTTTATAACCGTGAAAGCTTATATGATTATATCAATGGTGGAGCAGAACTCTATCTTTCCTATGGTTTTCAGGCATTAATCAACCACAATTACCAAAAGGACGGGCAGCCTGATATCGTTTTAGACATTTTTGATATGGGAGCCTCTCACAATGCGTTTGGTGTTTTTACCCATAGCCGTGAAGAAATTGCCAATGATTTCGGACAAGGATCACAATATACTGCCGGTCTGCTGCTGTTCTGGAAAGACCGGTACTATATATCCATTCTGGCCAGCCCGGAAACACCTGAATCCAGGGCAGCTGTTTATGATATTGCCGGAAAGATTGATTCACGCATTGAGAAAAGAGGAGAGCTGCCGAAGCTTCTAAAGCGATTACCCGCAGAGCACTTGGTGGAGGCCAGTGTGCGTTATTTCAAGCATCACATCTGGCAGAACTCCTATTTTTTTATTACGGAGGAAAACATCTTCCATATAGGCGAACAGGCTGATGCGGTCCTTGCAAAATATCAGGATTTGGGGATACTTTTGTTGATTGAATATTCCTCGGAAGAAGATGCTAAAAAAGCACTTCAAAGTTTTAATCAATCCTATCTTCCCGAGAATCGTGGGGGGGAAATCATTCAAATTGAAGATGGAAGCTGGACATCTGCTCGGGTTTCTGACCGGATATTAAAAGCAGTTTTCAATGCCCCCTCCAAAAGTGCGGTTCAGACTTTAATTGAGGCTGTCCGTTGAAAATAAAACTGAAATATCATCACGCAAAGCTGCTCGTTACTCGTCACTCGCTTCTGGTTGCTCGTTACTGGAAACTCATTGATTCACTATAGGACATGTCTTTACGAGAAACGAGAGGCGAGTAACGAAAGGCAAGAAATAAGTGTCTCTGTGTGAGCTTAAAAAAGTCTTAAGAAATAAAAGGGTAATACATATGAAAAAGAAACTCATAACCAGGAGAGATTTTTTGAGAGATGGGACATCCCTTGCGGTTGCCAGCAGTCTGATTTTGCAGCTTCCCGATAAAATGTTTGCCCAGCAAGAGAAGAAAAGTCGGGTGGTGCTGATCCGCCATCAGGATCTGTTGGGTAAAGATAAACAGCCACATGAAGAGATCATTGGTGAGATGCTTAACCAGGCTGTTTCCACCCTCCTCAATACCACCAATGCTGTAGAAGCCTGGAAAAAGCTCATCAAGCCAACTGATATTGTCGGTATTAAGTCTAATGTCTGGCACTACCTGGCAACTCCCCCTGCTCTGGAGCAGGCAATCTCCCGAGGCCTGAAAACCGCAGGAGTAGCTGAAAAAAATATCGGAATTGATGATCGGGGGGTTCTCTCAAATTCAATCTTTCAAAAGGCTACTGCCCTGATCAATGTTCGTCCCCTTCGAACGCATTACTGGTCGGGCGTGGGGACACTGCTAAAAAATTATATCATGTTTGTAAAAAATCCCTCGGCCTACCACGGAGACACCTGTGCAGATCTGGCCAAGCTATGGAAATTGCCGGTAGTCCATAATAAAACCCGTCTGAATATCCTGGTGATGTTGACACCTTTATTCCATAGTGTGGGGCCGCATAGCTACAATCCTCAGTACACCTGGCCTTACCAGGGATTATTGGTTGGAACGGATCCGGTAGCGGTGGATGCAACCGGCGTTCGAATTTTAATGGCCAAACGGCGCGATTATTTTCAGGAAGATCGCCCTCTGAATCCACCCGCCAAGCATGTTTTCCTGGCAGATACCCGTCATCATCTGGGCGTAGCGGATCCAGCTAAAATCGAACTGATTAAACTGGGATGGCAGGATGATGCCTTCATTTAGATTTCGTATACAAAGCATCGCAATGATCTGATTCCCCCAAAAAGGTGGAATAATGAGCAGCTTACAAGAAAAAGTTGATGACTTTCTGGGGCAAAAATTGATTGCGGTTGCCGGGGTCTCCCGAAACTCAACCTCAGAAGCAGCAAACGCCATCTACAAAAAATTGAGGGATTCCGGATATACAGTCTATTCCATCAACCCCCGGGCCGAGGCAGTGGAGGGTGATACCTGTTATGCTGATTTAAAAAGTATGCCGGACAAGGTGGATGGTGTGGTTATCTGTACCAGGCCTGAAGTCGCATTGGATATTGTTGAGGAATGTATTGAATTAGGCATAAAACGGGTATGGATGCACCGCTCTTTTGGAACGGGCAGTGTCTCAGAAGAAGCAGCGGAAGTATGTAGAAAGAATGAGATCGCAGTTATTGCCGGTGCTTGTCCCATGATGTATTGCAAACCGGTCGATTTCGGACATAAGTGTATCCACTGGATTCTGAGAGTTTTTGGTAAACTTCCTGAGTGAAACAGGGCCATAATGAATATGGGTTAGTTTCCTCTAAGACCTCTATATATATCGTTCTTTTGTCCTGAATTTGGCTTGACATAAGCGATGATTCTTCTTTAATTGAAATTCTACGATCTGGGGAAATTATGTTATGTGGATAATCTCGGGATATATTCTAATTGGATTAATCACTGGTTTTTTACTGGGCTGGATCATTATTCAGACCCGTTTTTCCTCAATACAAAGAGCATTAGAAATTGAAAATGTTCAGCTGAAGAAAGATCTTGAAGCCGATATGGAACGGATGAAATGGCTTGAAATGACCCAGGAGAAAATGAAAGAGTCCTTTAAAGCTTTATCGGCAGATTTGCTGAGCTCTAATTCTGCCCAGTTTTTGAATCAGGCCCGGGAAAAACTTTCGGAAGTACTGGAATTGCAAAAGCGGGATTGGGGATTACACAAGGAAGAATTCAAGGGAATGGTGGAACCCCTGGGTAAAAATCTGGAAGAGTTGGACAAACAGATTCGAGAGATGGAACAAAAGCGTGAAGGTGCATACCAGGGATTAATTCAACAGATCACCCAATTGGGTACATCTCACCAGGAATTGCAGAAAACAACCATCAACCTGACTCAGGCTCTCAAATCGACGACCATACGAGGTCGCTGGGGGGAGATTCAATTACGGCGTATTGTGGAGATGGCGGGAATGATATCCTATGTTGATTTCAATGAGCAGGTCACAGTGGATGAAGGACGCCCTGATATGCTTATTCATCTTCCGAATCAGGGGATAATTCCGGTTGATTCCAAAGCGCCCATGAATGCATACCTGGAATCTCAGGAAATTGCAGATGAGGATAACAGGCAGCGAAAATTGGAGGAACATGCAAAGGCCATGCGAAACCACATGAAATCTCTCTCTCAGAAAGCATACTGGTCCCAGTTCCCCCGATCTCCTGAATTTGTGGTTCTGGTGGTGCCTTATGATTCAGGTTTGACTGCCGCTTTTGAAAGGGACGGAAAACTGCTGGAAGATGCTTTGCAAAACAAAGTACTGATTGTTTCTCCGGTCTCCCTCTTGGCCCTGTTGAAGGTTATCGCTTATGGATGGTTACAGTTGCAGCTGGCCGAAAATGCCCAAAAAATCGCAGATCAGGGTAAAGAGTTGTTTAGCCGCTTTGTCACCTTTAGCGGTCATTTAGGTGAGATGGGAAGGAAATTAAATTTGACCGTACAATCATATAACAAATCCGTCGGTTCTTTAGAGAGCCGCATTATACCGTCAATACAACGGCTCAAAGAAATGGGCGCGGGATCAGCAGAAATACCGGAAGTTTCTCAAATCGAT
>CBDUVK010000156.1:0-6877 GCA_965370645.1 uncultured bacterium | reverse complement strand
AAGCCTGATAATTATTTTATCATCCAGATTGCTGGCGTGGGTATTCAAAGAAAATAAATCTTGAAAATATGCCCCAAATATCCTATTATTTTTCACAATAACAGATAGCACGGATATTCCATTGGAATATGTAATAATTCTACTCATCTCAATCATCACTTCTGCTGCCAGCGCCTGCGTGGGCCTTGGGGGTGGATTACTGCTTATTCCCTTTCTGATTCTTATATTTGACTTACCGGTAAAATTTGTGGCCGGAACGATGTTGTTTGCCATGGTTCCCTATACAGCTATAGCTACCTGGCGAAACTTACGGAATGGCTATGTCAATTTTAAAATTGGTTTAGTCATGGTAGCCGGCGCCACTGTCGGTGTGGTTCTGGGAGCTTTTTCAACAAATATTTTTCCCGATCTCCTTCTTAAAGTCATCTTCGTCATGATTGTTTTCTACCTTATGGTTACCTTGCGGATTCCAACTAATTCCTCCTATAATTTCATTGCCCGGGGATTTAACCGCATCAATTTCATTCCGCCCTTCATTAGCTGCAGCACTGCCAAGGGATCAAAATGCAGTATTCCCTCACTTAGTATGTTAGGTGTAATTGCCGGATTTTTCAGCGGATTGCTGGGAATCGGTGGTGGATTTCTCAATACCCCGGTATTAATAGTTGGTGTGTTGCTACCCCCCAAAGTTGCAGTAGGGACTTCTCTGTTCATGATATTTATCACCGCTCTGGTTGGCGCAACGGAGCACGCAATCCTGGGCCATATTCACTACGAAATCGGTATCGCTATAACTATCGGGATGATGCTGGGAGCCTTCCTCGGTACTCATCTCTTGAAAAATATTCCCGAAGAGAAGATAAAAACATTCATATTTATTGCTATGTTTGCGGCTGGAATCCTGACTTTTTTCAGGTAAGAACAAACATTCAGTTATTGAAAATTAATAGACCGAGGAAAAATGGATACCTTTCAAATTGAATACCACATGACCTTCCCTGATGGCAGAGAGGCTGTCTATTCCTTACAATTTAATCCCGGAAATATGCAAATTTTGGGAGAAATCTCCCCCCAGCTACCGGTTTGGACAAAGTTAACCTTTCAGCAGTGCTCACATTGTCCCTTATCAACACAAACCCACTGTCCACTGGCAGTTCGTCTGGTTGAGGTAATTCAACAATTTAATGATCTCATGTCCTATGAAGATCTTTCCCTAAAGGTCATTACGGAAAGGCGGATCATCTCAAAAGAGACCACAGTGCAAGATGCCCTGAGTGCCCTGATGGGACTCATTATACCGACCAGTGGCTGCCCGCACACCGCATATTTCAGACCGATGGCGCGCTTTCATTTACCGCTGGCCGATACTGATGAGACCATTTACCGGGCCACCTCCATGTATTTACTGGCCCAGTATTTCAGAAAGAAATCAGGTCTCGATGCCGAACTGGACTTTGAGGGCCTTAAGAAAATTTACCAGAATATGCAGACCCTGAATGCTGCCATTGCGGAACGGTTAAGGGCGGGGAGTGAGACCGATTCTTCGGTAAATGCCCTTATTCTGCTGGATATGTTTGCTCTGGTATTGCCGATGGCGGTTGAAGAATCCCTGGAAGAACTGGAGCCTCTTTTTTCCAAATATTTAAATGACTGACCCATTTAAGGGAAGAAAATAGTATATTAGTAAGTGATCTGAACAAAAGTATCCGCCACTTAATTTTTTTATTAAGATATTTGTTAGCGAAAGGAAAAATCATGATTCTTCAAAACTCATTTAAAATGTTCAGCATGATTTTAGCAGGATTAATATTTCTTTCAACCTCCCTGCAAGCAGACATTTTCATGAAACAGAAATCACACACCGATGGATTCCAGATGATGGGCCAGTCCCAACCTGCCAAGGAAGAGATTCAGGATATCTGGATCGCTCAAGATAAAATCCGCAGTGATGGCGGTGAGCAGTCAGTGATATTACGTCTTGATCAGAACAAAATGTACATGCTGAACCACGAGGAAAAAACCTATGCCGAATTGCCGCTGGATTTTGGAGAGGTTCTGGACTCTCAAATGAAGGAGGCCATGGAAGGTGAAGATATGGATGCGGAGCAGAAAGAGAGTATGATGAAAATGATGCAGGGTATGTCTGAGATGAAAGTGACCATCAATCCCACCGGTGAAACCAAGAAAATCGGCGACTGGAATTGCCAAAAATATATCCAGACCATGGAGACCATGATGGGGCCCTCAACCTCCGAGATCTGGGCAACCGAAGATTTAAAAATGGATTATGATCTCTATTCCAAATTCATGGCGGCCATGTCCGGACAGGGGGGTATGTTTGGTAATATGATGGCAGATATGATGAAGGAAATGAAAAAGATAAAAGGTATCCCTGTTCTTACCGTGAGTTCTGTAAATATGATGGGCGCTTCCATCAAATCAACCCAGGAGCTGATAGAATTTAAGGAAGGAACCGCTCCGGCCGGAATCTTCGATCTACCCAAAGGATACAAAAAAACCGAAGGGATGAACTTCAAACAATAGTCAGGTTGTTGATTTTTAAAAGATCTCATTTATTTATTGATTTAGCCCCATTGTTAAACAGAGGGGCTAAATTATATACAGTTTTTAAAAGATAAATTATCTCCCTATGCCGGAGATCGGTTCAGTGTATTAGTCTTATCTCCCAAGAATGGTGATTCTTTGACGGATATTCTGGCAGGTGTATTTCTGGGTGTAGAACTTCAGTTAAATTTGATAAAATCCAACGAGTTCTCAAACCGGTTCATGAACCCCGAGGGCACAATTATCGATACAACGAACGCTGTTTATGCAACTTTCTATTTGAAATAAGTTGGTATATAGCACATTCATATAAAACCATAGAAAAATTATTAACTTGCTGTGCGTCATTTGAATATGTATTGAAACGTATTATTTTTTGTTGTATTGTTAAAAGTTGTTAATACTTAGAGTTCAAGATTTCTTCTGGAATAGGACGTATTTGGGATGACAACACACGTTTCTCCTCTATAATGTTTTCTAATGGTTTTTTTCTTTTTATATGGCAGGGCAATAAGACCGCGAAGGTCGTTTAGATAGATAAAGACGCAAACATCTGGTCTTATCTGTTTTTAGAGACACTGCAGGTGTCATTTATTCTTTATTGAGTAGTGCGCTTAATAAAATATATAATTTTTATGTGTCTTGTAAAAGGAGGAACGCCATGAAAAGAAAGAACCAAATTTACATTTTTACTCTTGCCATCTTTTTCTCATTAACCTTGCTATCATTATTAGTTGCTCAAAACCCGATTACTCATGTTTCAAATGCACCATATCTTCAAATTTACCCTGATATTGATGGAGATTGGATTGTCTGGAAGGATAACCGTGATGCAACAGAACAAATTTATCTGTATTATATACCCGACAGCACCGAAACACAAATCACTTCTGCAAGCGGTTCAAAGGGACAACCCAGGATTTACGGTAGCAGAGTTGTATGGGCTGATCACCGTAATGGAAAATGGGATATCTACAACTATAACATTAATAATCCCGGATTAGGGGATTATCCCTTAATTGATTATTCAGGAGACCAGTATTATCCGGATATTTACGGGGATACGCTGGTTTATATTGATCAAAGTGCGGGACCTTTCAGTGGAAATTTATTTATGTATGATATCGGAGCAGGTACTTTTCCGGTTCAAATTACAGATGATAATATGGGACCTCAATTCAGTCCATGTATTTATAAACATTTAATTGTCTATCAAACCTACTCTGGCCCCGCGGCGGATATTTTCTTATACGATGCTTATCGGCAAGAAATCGTCACAGTCTGTGATAATCCCAATGAACAAAAAAACCCAACTGTTTATGGTCGAAGAATTTTTTGGGAAGATAACCGGAATGGCAACTGGGATATTTATATGTTCTATTATTATTATTACACCGGTGCACTCTTGCATCTGGAATGGCCCCTCTCACCGATCCTGGAACATAATATGGCTGTAAAACCAAATCAGGCGGATCCTCACATTTGGGGAAATAATTTGGTCTTTGCAGACGACCGGAACGGCAATTGGGATATTTATATGTATAGTTTCCATAATGCATTATGGGGAACACTCATCCCCATTTCTACCGCACCCGATGATAAGTTTGGTCCAAGGGCATGCGGGGACAGGATCGTATGGTACGATGATGAAGACCCCAGTCCTTCTATCATCTCAGAATCCGATGTATTTATGTGGGAACGCCCCCCCGGGGCAGATCTTGCCATCTCCGGTTCTGATGATCCGGACCCTGTAAAAATGGGTGATTATGTTACCTACACTTTTAATGTAATGAATCTGGGGGCCCTTGATGCCACGGGTGTTGTTATGACAGATACGTTATCATCTTATGTTAATTTTGTCTCTGCCACCTGTAGCCAGGGGGCTTGCACACAATTGGGTAACTACATTACCTGGACAGTTGGTGATCTTCCGAGTGACAGTAGTGCGGTTATACGGATTATGGTACAAACCTCAACCGATGGGAGGTTTGTAAATAGGGCCGGTGTGGCTGGAAACGAAATAGATCGAGTCCCGGATAATAATGAAATAATATTGCGAACAACAGTAAAGATGTTCTCAGAGTATTTTATTGACAATGGTTCTTCTCCACGCATTGCAACAGATATTCTTGGTAATGCTCATATTTGCTTTATTTCTGATCAGTATGGTGGAAATTTATATTATGCAACCAATGCCCATGGCTTCTGGGAAATTGAAACTGTAATTTCCTCTGCAGATATTCTGAATCCAGCAATTGTGGCAGATCCTTCCGGAAACGTCCATATTTGCTATGCACAGGGAGATGGATATTCCAATAGTCTAAAATATATCAACAAGACCGGCGGTGTATGGTCTACTCCCGAAATTTTAGATGCCAATGCTGGCGAAGCCATTTGTACCAATATTGATATTGATAATTCAAACTATATTCATATCAGTTATTTAACAAGTATGTGGTCCGGGGCCAATTTAATCTATGTTAATAATACAACCGGCTCATGGGTTTCAACTACGGTATTTAATAATGCTTATAATTCCGCAAGTATGGCAATTGACGCCAGCGGATATGCGCATCTATGTTTTTACGGTCTTACTCCTTGGGCTGGACCTGGGTATGTGACGAATGCTCCTAACGGCATCTGGCAATCACCCGATACAATAGAGGTGGATTGGCGAGGGGGGCAATTAGAAAGTCTGGTTATAGATATAGCAATAGATAGAACAGATATTCCACATGTCAGCTATGTCGGTCAAGTGAATGGTAACGGGCAGGAAGATTATAAATATGCTACCAAGGTCGGGGGAAATTGGCAAAATCTGAAAATTGATGATGGCGAATTTTATGGAGGTGAACATGCCATTTCGGTTAGTCCTTCCACTAATGTGCATATAAGTTATCATCATATTGGGAGTGAAGAGATTCGTTATTCTACCGATGAAACAGGTAGTTTTGAGAATCATCTTGTGGACGAAAGCGGGTGGAATTGGTGGTTTGAAAGTAATGATGTTACCACGGATTCACTCAATAAAGTGCATATTTGTTATGTGAGGAGTGGGGGTGTTTATTATGTAACAAACGCAGAATATAGTTCTCATTATGGCGGTGGAAATTCCGGTACAGGCGGTTATTATTTTGCCAATTCAACTGGAGGCGCCAGCGGCTCCCCCTCACAGCCAACCTATGATTGGATCGATCCTGTGGCTTCAGGTCATACCGAAATCACTTCCTGGACTTCCGGGAATGGAGATAATGGGTATTTTGGCCCACAAGATATTGGATTCAATTTTGCTTTTTTTGATAGTACCTATGACGCGGTATATATTAATTCAAATGGTTACCTAACATTTAGTTATGGTTGTGACCTTTCTGCGGAAAATTCCTCTATTCCTGATATATACGAGCCGAATAATCTATTAGCCGCATGTGCTATGAATCTTGATCTGGATAATGCTGCTCACTCGGATGCCCATGTTTATTATGGCGGAGATAATTCCCATTTTGTGGTTACCTATTGGCATGCCTATGATCAGGGTTCAGGAACAGATTATATTACCTTCCAAGTCATACTATACCAGGATGGTAATATTAAGTATCAATACAATAATGTGGAGAGTACCGATCCTCTGCCTGATACAATCGGGGACGATGCCCTGGTAGGAATTGAAAATTATTTCGGTACAGAGGGTATATCCTATAGAAATGACGGAGCCGGGGGGCCATTGTTCGGTTCACCGCTGGCGTTAATGTTTGGTAAAAACAATATATATCTTCCCATTGAAGATCAGAAAAATCTAAATATACCCCGGAATTATGCTTTGATGCAAAACTTCCCCAATCCGTTTAATCCCAGCACTACCATTCGTTACAGTATTCCTCGGCTATCGGATGTGGAAATCACTATTTTCAATATTCTGGGACAAAAAGTACGCTCTTACCGAATTGCTCAACAGCCAGCCGGTACATACAATCTGAGCTGGGATGGACGGAATGAAACCAACCACAGTGTGGCAACCGGGATGTATATCTACCGCATGAAAGCTACTGAGTTCACCTCAGTTAAAAAGATGCTGCTGATCCGTTAGCATTCTTCAATCAAAAACCTCCTGCGGAAACAGGTTCTGTGGGAGGTTTTTTTGATAGATAAATGCATACTTGAATTTGTCATCCCTGCCTGCCCCTCTGGGGCTTGTATATGGCAGGGATCGTCCCTGGGTGCCTGGTTCCCCTGTCTGCTGCCCTTACTGTCCGGTTAACCGTGCTAATGACCATGTTAAAATAAAGTAATAATAGCATTTAAAGGTAAGATGTAT
>CBDUVK010000155.1:0-6898 GCA_965370645.1 uncultured bacterium | reverse complement strand
AGGTGAAATCGAGGACCCCTCTTTTACGATGACTGCCAATTGGGAAAAGTAAAAATATTGATCAGCAGGATAGTGATTGTCTTGTTCCTAACCGCTTTTTCTGCGTATACGCAAGAATTTATTAATGGCCATTATGGTATGGAGGATTTTAGTATTTACCAGCAACAGTCACCTGTTTATGCAGTGGTAATCAAACAGTCAACCTATAATAATCCGGATTGGCAGGCGGTAGCGGATTCACTTCTGGCCAGATATCAGGGACAACTCTTTATTTGGGATAGTTCTCTAAATGAAGTACAGTCCGCTGTAGCAGCTTATTATCCGACTCACATCGGTTTTGTTTGTGAACTTACTACTACCTCACCGAGTTTTGTTCAGTCTAGCGTCTGGCCTTTTACCAGAGATCTGGATGCGGATATCTATTGTGATGCTGTTTGGGGAATCATTACCGGCTATGATGCCCAGGATGCGCTTAATCTTGTTACAGGACCCACCGGATTTGAAGTAAAGACTGTTCTTGGTGGGACTTCAAGTTGTGATTTGGCTTATTATACGCAGGGGATAGGGACCAATGAGGCTACTTATAGTAGATATTATGTAAAGTCGCCGGATTCTGTGGGAACAGCTACTTATAATAATGGTCCCACTGACAGAACCGAATGGCTTGTTAATATGATAAATAATGGAATTGATATTTTTAACTACGACCCGGTAAATATTTTTTACACCAGTGGACATGGTAATTACAATCTCTGGCAGATGCATTATCCAACATCAGGTTTAGAAGGATTCTTCCGTTCCAGTAATGGCCAGGTTTATGGAGACCCGCATAGTGGCGAGAATATTAACATACATTCTAACCATCCAAAGATATATTTCGGACTTGGTAACTGTTATATCGGCAAGATTATTAATAGCAGTTGTATGGTGCCATCGTGGATTCATACCGGCGGAGCATATCAATATACCGGTTATGTAATTGCAGAAGGTTCACATTCTCATCAGCATGGCGGAACCAAGTCCTATTTTTACCGAGTAGCCAGAAATTTCACCTGGGCAGAAGCGTATTTCCTGGCAAATAATGCGCTTAGGTTTGATATGTTAAATGGAACACCGGGAGCGAGCCCGCCTGATCTCAACGGCTCCGCTCTATATGGAGACCCGGGAATGCAAGTAAAAATGTCTAATGATGGTGTTTTTAGACAGCCGCTTTTTTTGAGTGAACTTACTGTAAATGAAGGAACTGTAAAGGATACCGTTACTTTCAAAATTACTATGAATAGAGAAGGAAATCCCGGTTATACCAGCAAATGGGGCGAACGCCATCCGGCAACAATTCTACCCTTCAGAGTAGATAATATTGAAATTCTATCCACAAATGCTATTTCTGTTGTAGTGGAAGATAATTATGTGCTAATGTACATCTGGTATCAGGGACAACCATCGTTAGCAGAAGGTGAAACCAGAGAAGTTATATTTGCCTGTAATCATGCAGTTACCGGTATTGATGAGAATATTGCCTCGCCACCCATACTTTCCGAATTCAATCTATCTCAGAACTATCCTAATCCATTCAATCCTACTACGGTTATTGCCTATGAATTACCCACTAACTCCGATGTTGTGTTGAATATTTATAATACTCTTGGACAAAATGTGAGAACGCTTGTTTGTTCAAACCAACCGGCGGGAACCTATAGTGTAACTTGGGACGGCAAAAATGAAACTGGAGAGAAGGTTACCAACGGGATTTACTTTTACCAGCTTAATGCCGAAAATTTTGTGCACACCCGCAAGATGATCCTAATAAAATAAGGAAAATTTTCCGGTAACACTGCTGCAGTAAAAACAAAGAAAGGTTTCGGGTAAATACCGAGCGTCACTTCAACTACTCGGTCTGAATCCTTTCAATCCGGTGACCATTTTCATTATGTTTTGCCCATGGCGGCGCATGTGAAAATCAAGATATTCAATATTATCAGGTAGCGGGTAGATGTTGTCATAATTTTTTTACGCAAAGTGGGAAATTTTAAATTCCAGTTAGCAACCGAATAATGTAATCAAATTAAAATGGATAATAATTTTCTAATTCGGAATTTCTCCAATGACAAATGCAATTAAATCCCCATATCTATTTTTATTAAAAACAGTAAAATTTTTTTCAATAATATTCCAACTCCAAATCGGCAAAACCCCACACTTCATAAAGATTTCTTCAATCATCACTTCCTTTAAATACTAACTAAGAATTAATTATTTATAATCACTATTCAGTCTTTGATTGATTTAGAATAATAAATGGAAAAGAAGGATTCTGAGTCCGTTTTTTGAGAATACTTATGGATTGTTTCATGAATTATAAAATGTGTTTTTCCTTTGGATGAATCATTTTTTTTTCGTGTTGTCCTTTCCTTTTTTGTTGCCGGTGCAGCAGAATTACGACCGGCCCAAGTCAATGGCAGCCGAACCAATCGGGCTGATTATAATAGCTGGGCAATAGAAAAAATATTGGGCGATTTCAGAGAAAATCGAATGGTTTATGTCGAAGGATTGAAGGGTTTCGGAGCCGATTTTTATGAGAAAAAAGCCTGGCATCCCAGATTAGCTCAGCCAATGCGGGTGTGCGATATGCTTTATTTTCAAGCGGAACACGATGATTATCATCTAAACAAAATAACGGATCTAAAATTTATACTCATTACATCTGATTAAAATGTTGTCAAAATTTGTTTTGATTACCTGCTGCCCGGTGGAAACAATGCTTTATATATTGATATTGCTTAGTATATACCTTTATAAACCGATTGTTAATTCATCTGTTGTTTTCATGCGATGTATTGAAACCTAAATTTTAGCATTTTGAAAAGGGTATTCAATCATGAAGGATTTGATTGAATAGAAAAAACGAGTGCTTTATTTTTGGATAGTCTATTTTATTATCGGGTTGTCCTTTCTTTTTTTGTTGCCGGGATATGGATTGCTCTGGCTACATTGTTAGCGGAGAGATTGGGAAGCAAGATCGGCGGATTGATCTCAAACCTCCCTTCAAATATTCTGATCTCCTTTGTATTCATCGCTGTTATAAATGGGATACCGTTCACAGTGGATTCAGTGCCCGGAATACCGCTGGGCATGGCTATAAATACCCTGTTTCTATTTATATTTATTATTTGCTTGCCGTATGGTATCGTAATTTCCACCCTGTTGTCCTTATTGACCTGGTTCATTTTGGCGCTGATTCTCTCCCAAACAGACATGGATAATCTTCTGCTCAATATTGTAACTTATCTGTTATTAACCGTGGGTCTTTTTCTGTTTTTGGAAAAAATTGTTAAAATTTCGTCTGTAAAGAAGAAAGATAAGCGATATTCAATATGGCAAATCAGCATACGTGCCCTGTTTGCAGGTTCAGTGGTAGCTTCAATTATAATACTTGCTCAATTTCTGCCTCCCCATGCATTGGGGATATTTTCCACCTTTCCTGCAGTTCTGTTAACCACCATGATCATATTGGTGGTAAATCAAAGCCGAGATTTTGCCCGGGCCACTGGTAAGATTTTAGTCTTGTCTTCCTCCAATATTGTGGTTTATGGTATAGGAATATATTTTACTTATCCTGAATTCGGTATTATTTGGGGTACCATATTTTCCTTCTTTCTGGCATCTTTATGGGTTTGGTTGATGCATCCGCTTGTTCGGAGATTATCGTAATAAACAGCACTTCAGCTAACGTGGAAATAGTAATCTACTCTATCATAAATTGAATGCTGAATAAATTTTATCTTTTTTTTGACGATTTAATAGAATATCATTATTTTAATCTTGATATTGGATATTTAAGTATATAGGAGAGACAGAATTGTGTACTAGTTTAAGATTTTGGTCAAAATGGATTTTGGTTTTATTCATCTGCTTTTCTCCTCTATCGGGACAGAATACCGTTTTAAATCTACCGGACAAATGTGGGGAGTATAACCGGGAATTTGCCCTGGAAAGTTTGCTTACCCAGGGACCTCACTGGGGATATGGCTATGATAGCCTGCTGGCCGATCTGCCGAGATGGGCCCAGAGTTCCTATGTCACCATAGATTCTCTGGGGGCAAGCGTACAAAACCGGGCCTTGTGGCAACTGACTATCACCGCGGATTCACCTCCCACGGAACCCCGGCGGACGGTTCATGTCCATGCCCGGACTCATCCCAACGAGGTTCAAGGATGGTGGGTAACGGATGAACTCATCAATTTGCTACTTTCCGAAGATCCGTTTTCCCAATTCATTCGGGAAAAGTGCGTTTTTTACATTATTCCCATGTATAACCCGGATGGGGTGGAACTGGAATATCCCAGGGAGAATGCCAATGGCGTAGATCTCGAAAGTAACTGGAATGCGAATCCGGTTGAACCTGAGGTTGCCGTTTTACGTCAGCGCTTTATGGATTTGATGGCCTCTACGGCTCCCATTGAGGTTGCTATGAATATGCATTCTGCCTGGGTCGGTAAGAGATATTTTGTTTACCATGATGCCGCTGGTACCTCAGTCGCTTTTACGATTCTTGAACAGGATTTTATTGGCGGTGTAAGATATTATTATCTTACCGGCATAGAGCCCTGGAACTATTTTATTAGCTGGACCTCCGGAACACCCCTGGTGTATCCGGAAAGCTGGTTCTGGTTAAATCATGCGGAAGCAGTTATGGCACTGACCTATGAAGATATGAATAGTGCTTCTGCCGGTAACTATGATATAACTGCTTATGCTTTGCTGCATGGGGTTTCAGATTATTTGGGATTACAATTTAGCGGTCTTGTAGCAACCGCGACAGAGGACCTAGGAGATATCCAGCTGCAACAAAGCTATCCCAATCCGGTTAACAAGAGCCTGGCCAATTCTTCATCTACTGTAATAGAGTATCAACTGAGCAAACCTCAACATGTCCGTTTAGAACTTTATGATGTTTTGGGTCGAAAGGTATTAACCTTGGATGAAGGGTATCGCACGGCGGATATTCACCAGGTACAGGTAAATATGGCCCGTCTGGCGACCGGTAAATATTTTTACCGATTAGAAAGTGGACAGAATGTTCAGATCAGACAATTAACTATAATAAAATAGTGAGATCAGGTGAATCACCGAAACAAGTCTATTAAATTCCCGCTTACCAGGCAAGCCTTGATCCTGGTCGGTTTTTTTCTGCTTACTATTTTAATTTCATTTTGTGGCCAGGATCAGATCTCTTCGGAGAGTCACATCCCATTAAGCACTCAGCAAATGATTGTCGTTATTACGGAATCATTTGAAAGCTCCGCGGCCAGCCTTTATCGATACCAACGAGCGGGAGACCAGGCGGATTGGGAGATCTACGAGGATCCAATCCCTGCCATCGTTGGGAAAAACGGTCTGGGATGGGGTATAGGCTTACATACTATGGAAAAGAGATCCGGGCCCGTCAAACGGGAGGGGGATGGGAAAAGCCCTGCAGGTATATTTAGTTTAACTACCGTCTTTGGATTTGCCCCGCCCGGGGAAATGGCTACGCTAAAACTGCCCTATCAACATATAATAGAACTGGTGGAGTGTGTTGATGATCCGAGCTCGGTCTATTACAATTCCATTATTCAGCGAAACCAGGCTGAGCAGATCGACTGGCAATCTTCGGAAAAAATGTGGCGTGCCCGTTTATGGTATGATCTGGGGGTGGTGGTAGATCATAATAGAAATCCCACTGAAAAGAACGCCGGTTCCTGCATCTTTCTGCATAACTGGGCAAATCCCCAGGATTCAACATCAGGTTGTACGGCCATGTCCTCCTCAGATATGAAAGATATTGTCTATTGGTTGGACGAAAGCAAACATCCGGTACTGCTACAACTATCCAGACCGCTCTATATTAAATATCAGGAAAGCTGGAAATTGCCGGTAATTCCAGATGAAAATATGCCACCAAATAAAGATGTTTATGAGAGTACACGTATACATCCTGTGGAAAACGGTGACGCGAAGACATATGTATTCAATTGTCAAAGAGCCTACGTTTTCACTGTGAAAATAGAAAAAGAGACAGCCTGGCTATTTTTGCCGGATACTACGGTTGCACTGGCAAAGCTGAAAAACGAACCGGGTGATATCTATCAGACTGGTCGATATACCTTCTGGCACCGGGGAGATAATTCGAAGCTGGCGGTAGGAAATCGCAGTTATGAAAATTGTAGAAATAGTCCTTCAAAAGCCATTTGGGAAGCGGCCAAATTGAACGGTGTGGACTTTAGGGCTGTGGGCAATGAACCGGGCTGGTTCCTGGAACTTAAGGAGGGGAAAGAATTGATTTTGATAACTAATTACGGACGTGATTCATATCAGTTTACGACACCACCGCCTCAGATTGATAAAAAATCTACTCAAACAGTTTACCAAACAGTGAATAATGGAAATACGCTCACCCTCATCATCGAAGATCAACCCTGTACAGATAACATGAATGGGTTACGTTTTGAAAGTTCAGTGACGGTTGTTTTAAATGGTCAGAAATATGTAGGCTGCGGTAGAGCTCTCCATTAATCATGAACGGCACAGTAAATTTTTTACGAATCGTTCTATGAAGCAATGTGATTTTATGAGAACCATTCACCAGATTACTGTTATTCTTTTTGACAATGTTCGATTAAAAGAAAATATGATTATTGCCTTAACTCCGAAACTCAATTAATTATCAGGCAATATTTATAAAAATCAATAAGTTAGGTCCCGTTTTTTGGACTAAAATCAATAATCATAAAAGAAAATTAAGCTGATATTTCTCTAACATTTTGAATTTGTGCAATTTGATAAAATAATGGATAATTCACTTTCAAATCTGATCACAGCACCCTGGACCACCATGACGGTATTTACCGCGGTGCG
>CBDUVK010000154.1:0-6906 GCA_965370645.1 uncultured bacterium | reverse complement strand
TTTAAGAATTCAAATGATCATGCAGGACTTTATCGAGGTTAAGAAACAGATCACCCGCCAGCAGTGAATGTGGGGATCCTTCAGCTACCAGCTCATCGGCACATTTACCATGAAAATAATTTGCCGTAAACGCAGCTAAAACCGGTTCCATTCCCTGTGCCAGCAGCGCCGCCACAAATCCAGTGAGGACATCGCCGGTGCCCCCGCTGGCCAAGCCAGGATTGCCGGTGGGATTCACATATACCTGACCATCAGGTGATATTACCATGGAAGGTGCTCCTTTCAGGAGCAAGGTCAACCCATATTTTTGCGAATATTTCCGGGCATGTGAGATAAATTGCCCCAAAAATTGCTTTTTTGTCACATCTTTTAAAAGCCTGAGAAATTCACCATGATGCGGTGTAAGTATCCAGTTGGGCCGGGATTTTTTCAATAGATCCGGGAAATGGGCCAGCGCGAATAGAGCATCGGCATCAATAACAGCAGGCTTCTTAAAATCCTGCAGGATATTCGCGATCGCCTGCTGCGTCTCCGAAGAGCGACCCAGGCCGGGACCAATTGCCAGAACATCACACCACTCCAATAACTCCCGGATTGCCGGATCTTTAGAGGAATGTAATTTATTACCCTTATATGGTTTGGTAATCACCTCCGTGAGTTTCATCTCTACCACGGGATTCAGATCTTCCGGAATCCCCAGTATCACCAGTCCCGCCCCCATCCTCATGGCAGCTTCCGCAGCAAGGGTAGCAGCCCCGGTATATCCTACGGAGCCAGCCAGGATGGCTACCTTACCACAGCTATATTTATGTGCATCCGCAGATCTTTCCGGCAATTCGACATCATACGTCTCGATCATTTGAATAGGAACATCCGGTGAAAACCTCACCTCGGGAGGTATGCCAATGTCAGCAATATGAAGTTTCCCCACATGACTCCTGGCGGGATGAAAAACATGACAAATCTTTGGCAGGGCCATCGTTACAGTTATATCGGCTTGTATCGCCTCGCCTTCCAGGTTGGGAAGATCGGAATTCAATCCCGATGGAACATCGACCGAAACGATCAGTCCACCCATGCTATTCATAAAGGTGATGACATCCTTCATCAAGCCATGCACCGCCCCGGAGATACCGGTGCCAAGCAGAGCATCAACAACAATATCCGCGCTTATTCCGGAAATTTTTCGCAGATCAGCTTTGCTTTTCAGAAATTTTACCGGAACCCCTAATTTACCTATCACCTCAAAATTAATCTTCGCATCACCTTTAACATCCTTCTCTTCCCCCACTACCCAGACATGTAAATCAACTCCCTGTTCCCATAAATATCGCGCAATAACATATCCATCCCCCCCATTATTACCCTTTCCACAAAAAATGTGTACAGATGGTTGATACAGTTCCTCCAAAATTTTCTCAATAACCAGGTATACACCACGCCCGGCATTTTCCATTAATACCACGCCGGGGATACCCAGGGTATGAATAGTATGCTGATCCATTTGCCTCATTTCATGGGCTGATACGATTTTTATCATAATTGAATTAGTCCTCCTGCCTTTTTCAAAGCGGTGACAGGGAAATCAATTTTTCAGTTGTCAATCAATCTCACGATGGCGGATCAATTGCAGGGCTTCCCCTACGGCACGGTCAACTCCCACAAACAATGCCCGGTGAATCAAGGGTGTGCCGATGGTAATATCTTCCAGATTGGGGGTTTGGGCAAGCCCATCGATATCTTCATAGCCGATGTTTCCTGAACAGTTAACACCGATGCCCCATTTCCCCACTGCCAGGGCCGCTGATTTTATTTTATCGAGAGCAACAATTTCATCGTTAATATCCGTGGCGCCTGTGTATTCACGGGCATCTAATTCCACATAATCCACCGAGAGTTTACTGATGGCCTTTAAGGATTCAATATCGGGCTTTAGCAATACTGATACTGCAATATTATTTGCCTGCAGGTTCGGCAACATATCTTCAATATCCGCCTGGTGAATTGTGGGATCTATAGAATCAACTTTGCGAGGATCCCCGGACGAGATATCCACAAAAGTTACCATATCAGGTAAGATAGCGAGTGCCAGACGCATAGCATCATTGTCGATGGGCATTCGCAGGTTAAAGTAAGATTGTTTAATCGCTTTAAGCAACTTCAAATCTCGTTCTACAACACCCTTCCCTTTACCTCCCAGGGTGCAGACCAGTCCATTCGCGCCAGCGGTTTCCGCCAATACCCCAAAACGAACCGGATCAATTTTCTCATCGGATAGGATCAGGCGAATCAGAGCCAGATCATCCAACATTACACTTAGTCTTTTCATTCAAATCAACTCCGTTTAAATTTTTAAATCTTCCCAGAAGGAGATAAAATACCTTTCACCGCGTTGAGTAAATTGAAAAACAACTTCCCCAATAAGTGGGGGAATTGCCCGACCGCCATCAAGTGTCAGACTAAAAGTGACATAATGCTCTACAACGTAGCCTCTGGAAATATCAGTTGTGTCGGGTCTGGATATTGTATCTGCCAAAGAAATAGTATTCCATACCACATCCAGAGTTCGAAAATAGCGAAACATACCACCGGTGGTTCGCAATTCGGTAGGCCGCGCCCATTCAATAGGTTTAGGTGGATATTCATTGTAATCAATACTTCTGAATGCAAATGTACTATCCAATACCTCGCTGTATATCAAAGAATCTCTGAATGCATAGGCGTATTGAAAATTCTGCAGCACCTCACCCGGCGTTGTTTGTCGGGTAATTAAATGTGAGTGTGAGGCGTCCCCGTCTGCTAATGCGGGAGCAAAGGGATTCCTGCATGAGAACAATACAGATATTACAATAAGGCAAATGATGGGAAAGGATAGTTTCATATTATCTGTAGGTCGCCTTGAGTATGGACCAGGTGCTATCTGTTTTATCGGCACTGATCTGAAGATCTTCCCATAGGTAAATATACCAGAGGGCTTGAGGGGACCGAAAAATTCTAAAGATACTTTGACCCTGATAATACTCTTTGTTGATTATCATATCAATCTCAATCTGGTATTTAAACTGTATCTGCAAAGTATCTTGCGAAGCACCGATCTGAACCGGACCTTCAATGCTATATACCTGAAGAAGTAAATCATTTCGATTGCGGTCTTTAATGAGTTTGCGAAAATAGTTGATCTCGTCATCGCGGGTCCAGTTTTGCAGTCGAAAAGCGGCATCCTGCTGAGGAACAAAAATAAAATTTATTCCAAATTGGGAAAAATCGACCATTAAAGCATCATAATAATTCCAGTCAGGTTCTTGAAATGCATACTGAAGCTGCCTCAATAAAGAATCCGGATTAGTTTGTAAATTACTAATCGGTTGGATAGGATTGATAATGTCGGGAGGTTTAGGTTCCCGGGTAGTGAAGGGATTTGTGCACCCGACAAGGAATAAAAATATTATGCTTAAAATATATCTCACGATGCTTAAATTTTAATAAATAAATAAGAATATTCAAAAAGAAAAATTGTCTTAATATAATCGGCACTAAATCTGAGCATCTTTATGAAAAAATCAGATGCCAAACATGAGATAGAGAAACTCCGCAGTAAAATAATCCATCATGATTATTTATACTACGTGCTGGCTCAGCCTGATATTGAAGACTATCAATATGACCAGCTTATGAAGCGTCTGGAAGAACTGGAGACGCTTTTTCCGGAATTTATTTCAGCCGATTCTCCCTCTCAACGTGTGAGCGGTGAACCGACCAAGGTCTTTCCGTTGGTTCATCACCGCGGTCCTATGATGAGTCTTTCCAATACCTACAGTGAATCAGAAATCCAGGATTTTGACCGCCGTATTCGGTCACTGCTTGATGAAAATGAGACTTTCGAATACGTCTGTGAATTAAAAATTGATGGTTTAGCGATAAGCTTAATATATGAAGATGGTTTACTGCTACGTGCCGTCACCCGTGGAGATGGTGAACAGGGAGATGAGGTAACAAACAATGTTAAAACCATCCGCAGTATACCTTTGCGTCTGGATACTAAAAAAAAATATTTAAAAAACATTGAGGTGAGAGGTGAAATCTATTTTCATCGGGATGATTTGATTCCACTCAATGAGGAGCGCCAAAAAAATGGAGAAATCCCGTTCGTCAATCCCCGCAATGCAGCAGCCGGATCATTAAAGTTGCAAGATCCGCGTCAGGTAGCCAGGCGCCCCTTAAAAATGTTCTGCTACGGGATAGAACCGTTTGCAGAGGATCACCCCCTTTCTAATCATGACACCGGCCTAGGAGTGCTCAAAGAACTCCATTTTCCGGTTAATCCTCACCACGCCCGCTGCCGGAATGTAGATGAGGTGATTCATTTTTGGAAAGAATGGCAACAAAAACGGGAAACAGTTCTTTATGATATCGATGGCATTGTTACAAAAGTAAACAGTTATCAGCAACAGAAACGCCTGGGAAGCACGGCCAAGAGCCCCCGTTGGGCGATTGCCTTTAAGTTCAAAACCGAGCAAAAAGAGACTGAATTGGAAGATATCATATGGCAGGTGGGACGCACCGGCGTGGTCACCCCGGTTGCTATTTTGAAACCTGTAAAACTTATGGGCAGTACCGTAAGCCGGGCAACCCTTCATAATGTGGAAGAATTGCAACGACTGGATGTACGGATCGGGGATACAATTATATTGGAAAAAGGGGGAGATGTAATCCCGAAGGTGTTGCAGGTAAATCTGAAAAAAAGACCTGCCAACAGCAAACCTTATCGACCTCCCATAATCTGCCCGGCATGTCACTCACCGCTGGTAAAAGAGACGGGTGAAGTCGCACTAAGATGTGAAAATGTCGCTTGTCCCGAACAGGTCTCCCGCCGGATAGAGCACTTTGCTTCCAGACGGGCCATGGATATTGAAGGACTAGGTGATAAAATTGTGGACCTTCTCATTGAAAATCAGTTGATTGATGATTACGCTGATCTTTATCAACTAAAGAAAGAAGACATTGCCGCTCTTGAACGCATGGGTGAAAAGAGCGCTGATAATCTGATCGCTGCGATCCGGGAGAGCACTCATAAACCTCTGGAAAAGGTGATCTTTGCTCTGGGAATTCCTTTCGTGGGAGAGGGTGCCGCCCGTCTTTTTGCTAATCGCTTCGGTTCTATTGCAGATCTGGCAGAAGCTTCTGAAGAGACCCTCTCATCAATCGACGGAATCGGAGAAACAACCGCACAAAGTATCCGCTTGTTTTTCTCCAACCTGAACAATCAAAAAGTTGTCAAAAAATTACAGGAAGCTGGGGTGATGCTTTCCAGGCCCGGGTCTTCGGAGCCATCAGTCAAGCAAGTATTCAGGGGAAAGACGTTCGTATTTACCGGGGCGCTGGAGACCTTCTCCAGAGACCAGGCGGCAGAGCGTGTCAGATCCTATGGGGGACAAACCAGCAGCAGCGTCAGTCAGAAAACCGATTACGTCATCAGCGGAGACGCTGCCGGTTCTAAATATCAGAAGGCACTGCAACTGGGTGTTAAAATTTTATCCGAAGAGGAATTCCTGGCTCTACTGGAAGAGGCGGAAAAAGCTTCCTCAAAATAAATTAGAGAAGTAAAAAAGGTGAAATAAAAATTGTGGCAAGATTCAAATAAATTTTTGATTACCGGCAATCCCGGAGTTGGAAAAACAACATTACTCCTACGCTTGAATAAATATTTAGAAAAAAAATGCCTCATTAACGGATTCTATACGGAAGAAACCAGGCATTCCGGTCAACGAACCGGTTTTAATATTAGCACGTTTCAGGGAATTGAATTGGTTCTGGCGAGTGTGGACTTGAAATCCCAATACCGGGTCGGGCGTTATGGTGTCTCCGTTTCTAATGTTGATGAAATTATAAATCACATCAAAAATCCGGCAGCCGTTCCCAAACTCTGGTTGATTGATGAGATTGGTAAAATGGAAAGTTTCTCAACGATATTTCGATCTTTCATAGAAAAAATATTGGGTGAAAAAATCCCGGTTATTGCCACCATTGCAAAATCTGCCGGAGGATGGATTTCTCAAATCCGACAGCATCATGATGTCAGACTCCTGGAATTGACCTATGAAAACCGGGAACAATTCTTTCATGATTTCATTCATAAATTCTTTTTAAGTCAAACTCAAGATCCGACTAAAAATTAATGTTATCGAAAAAAGAGATCCTACAAATACTCGCTATCCTGCGCAAGGACTACGGCAGGACTTCCACCGCCCTCACATTTCAAACACCATTTCAATTACTGATTTCCACCATTCTTTCCGCCCAGAGCACCGATAAGCAGGTAAACAAAATCACGCAGGAACTTTACCGGGAATATCCTGATGCACATTCATTTTTAAAACTAATCCAGGAAGAACTTGAATCTAAAATAAAATCAATTGGACTGTTTCGAAGCAAAGCCCGCAATATTTTACTGACCTGTAAGATTCTGGTTGATCAATATCAGGGTGAGGTCCCCGGGAATCGTGAAGAGCTGGTAAAACTTCCGGGCGTAGGACGCAAGACTGCCAATGTAGTTCTGAGTGTGGGATTTAACCATGACGCCATAGCTGTCGATACTCATGTTTTCCGGGTTTCCAATCGTATCGGCCTGGCGTACGCACCCAATGTGGAAAAGACTGAACAGCAGTTAATGCAAAATATTCCCCAGCAGGATTGGTCGGCGGCACATCATTGGCTCATCTGGCACGGACGTATCATTTGCAAAGCACAAAATCCCAACTGCGCCGCTTGTCCCCTAAAGAAACATTGCCTTTATTATAGCAGGATTAAGAAGAATAGGAAAACCGCATAATCTTCTCCCCGAGCTTCAGAGTCTGTGTGAAAATGGTGAATCAATTCAATTTTGTCATTAATTCTTCCAACTGGGGC